>CAZFLF010000382.1:0-6531 GCA_964519825.1 uncultured Pirellulaceae bacterium
GGTTAAACGAACCCACTCCCCACGCAATCTGAAGTTCTCCAAACAGACGGAAATTGCTACAACGCGGCCCAGTTGTCGCGGCCGAAACCCCATTCCGCGTGATTTCTTTCCGTCTCCCTATGGGCTCTCTGTTCTCCGATGCGTCGGACCACTCGTTACGTCATCGCTGAGTTTCTCAAGGTCTTCGTCGTCACGTTGATCGGCATGTCGGCGTTTATGATTGTGGGCGTCCTGTTGGTGGAAGCCATTCGGGAACGACTCGCCCCGCTGAGTGTGCTGCGACTCTTACCGTATGCCCTACCGACGGCGCTGCTCTTCGCGGTTCCCGGCACAACGCTATTCGCAGTATGCAGTATTTACGGCCGAATGTCCGCCTCCAACGAGATCACGGCAGTTAAGGCCGCAGGCGTTTCGCCCATGGCGATGGTGCGACCGATCCTGGCGCTGGCATTCTTGTTGAGCTTTGTCGTGGTGTGGCTCAACGACGTTGCGGTGTCCTGGGGCAGGACGGGAGTCGAGCGTGTCGTCTTAGAATCGGTGGAGCAAATCGTTTACAGCATGCTCCGCTCGCAAAAGTCCTACTCGTCGCCCCGCGTTTCGATCAATGTCCGCGGCGTCGAAGGCCAGAAGCTTCTCAAGCCGACCATCACGTTTCGGCTGGACGATCATGGGCCACTCATGGTGTGCATGGCCGAAGAGGCGGAACTGCGCTGCGATCCAGCGGCCGATACGCTGACCATTCTGCTGCGCGACTGCGAGATCAACTTTGGCAAAGTCCGCGGCAACATTCCAGGCCAGTTTGAAAAAGTCATCCCGCTTTCCGACGTCACGCGGCGCGGCAACGATTCGGGTCGACCCGCTAATACGCTCCTTCGCCGCATCCCGCACGAGATCAAGGACCAGACAGAACAAATCGAACAGCTCGAGCGATCCTTTGCCGCGCAGGCTGCGGTTCAGATGTTGACCGGCGACCTCGACGCGTTGACCGATTCCAAGTGGGCCTCTTGTCACAGCCAGATTCAGCTCAGTGTGTCACGGCTGCATCGACTCAAGACCGAGCCGTGGCGCCGCTTCGCGAACGGATTCAGCTGCTTCTTTTTTGTGCTCGTAGGAGCTCCTGTGGCGATCCGGCTCCGTTCCGACTTTGTCTGGACCACTTTCCTGATCTGTTTGTTGACAGTCCTGCTCCCCTATTACTTGTTGATGATGTACGGTGCCGACCTCGCCAAATCGGGCGATATGCCACCGTATATCGTGTGGATGGGAAACGGAGCCATGGCGATTGGCGGTTTTTTCCAGATTCGCAAGATGCTGCGCTATTGATCGATTTGGGGTCCACGACGAAAACCGGCACGCCACAACTAAACGGCATTCCACGCGTCGAACGTCGCCTTAGAGTGCCGCAGCAGCTCGGCGTAGTCGCTGTTTTCGATCTCTTCGCCCATCAGTTCCACGTCGCAATAGCCCTCATAACCGTGCCGCTTCAGCGCGCCGACAAAAGTCGACAGCGGTAACACGCCTTCCCCCAAGCGGCAGCGATTCTGTTCTCCGTTGGGGGTCACCTTGGCATCGCCCAGATGGACGATGGCAAGCTTTGGGAGCAGTGCTGGCAACCGTTCGAGCACGCTTTCGTCATGGCCGAAGTGGTAGGTGTCGAACGCCAGCTTGAGGCGGGGTGTCGCGAACTCGTCGAGCAGCGCTTCGGTGTCGCGCAAATCGGTCAAGAAAGTCCACTCGGCGGCGCATCCAGCGTGCATCGGTTCAATGGCCAGGGTCACACCAAACTCGTCGGCAATCGGCAACAGATCATGGAGTGCCCCACGCAGCAGGCGTTTGGCGTGGTTGGTTGTATGTCCACCACGAGCGCCGCTGTACAACACGAGACAACCGGCCCGCAAGGCTGCCGCGACTCGAATCGCTTCACGGGCATCCGCCACGCTCTCCCGGTACGAACGTCCGTCGCTGCCGGTGAATCCGCCGGCCCACAGCACGCTAGCAACATCGAGCCCGACCTCGCGCAGCAACTCGATCCCTTTTTCCTCGCCATAGTCCGAGAGCTTCTGCCGCCAGACGGAAATGCCGCCGATGCCGGCTGCAGAATATTGTTGAACGTCCTCTTCGAACGACCACCGATAGGTGGTCATTTCATTCATACAGAAGCGAACCATTCAGGCCGTCTCCTGAAGGACGAGCACGAGATCCGCAATCGCACTTGCTGCCGTTTGCGGGGGCATAGTATGCCGCATGTCCGCCAATGTGTAAAGGAAGCGACGATCGTCTCCGAAATCAGGTTTTTGCCCGAAATCCATTGACTTGATTCCACGCAAAATTTGTTCGCACGGATCTGAACGCGGCACGCAGCTCGCGTGTCCCACACCCCAGCGACAGGCGAGCTGCGTGTCGCCACGAACAACTGGGACGCAACTCCTCCGTTGCGTTGGTAACCTCGCCCTCCCAGGATCAAGTCCTGTCACTTAGAATGCTCCGCTCGCATTCGAGTCAGCGCAGTGCATTCAACTTACCGAGTGCTTTCGACAGACACAGTAAACACGACAAGGAGTATCCTTTGCTGCGGACCCATACTTGCGGTGAGTTGCGTGCCACGCACGTTAGCCAGGAAGTCACTTTGTGCGGCTGGGTCGACACGAGTCGCGATCACGGTGGCGCCGTCTTCGTCGATTTGCGCGACCGTTACGGCAAGTCGCAAGTGGTTTTTGCGCCCGAAGGGGGTGTGGAGCTGGTCGAACAGGGCAAGAAGCTGCGCTCGGAGGATGTGATCCTGGTGACCGGCAAAATCGCCCGTCGCCCGGACGGAACGTCGAATTTGAAACTCGTGACGGGCGAAATCGAATTGCGCGTCAGCCGGCTCGAAGTGCTGAACAAATCCAAGACGCCCCCCTTCACTCCCGGCCAGCAGGATCTGCCCGGCGAGGACCTTCGGCTCAAGCACCGCTATCTCGATCTACGCCGACAGCCGATGCAGCAGACGCTGATGTTGCGGAGCCGCATCATCAAGTTGATGCGCGATTATTTCGAGGAGCAGCAGTTTATCGATATCGAGACGCCGATTCTTGGACGCAGTACACCGGAAGGCGCCCGAGATTATCTTGTTCCCAGCCGCGTGCAACACGCTGCGTTTTACGCCCTGCCTCAGTCGCCGCAGCTTTACAAGCAAATTCTGATGGTGGCCGGTTTCGATCGGTACGTGCAAATTGCCCGCTGTTTTCGGGACGAGGATCTCCGCGCCGATCGCCAGCCGGAATTCACCCAGCTCGACGTTGAGATGTCGTTCGTCGACGCCGACGACGTGATGAGGATCATCGATGGTCTCATGGTGTGGCTGGCCAAAGAGCTGCTCAACTTGGAAGTGAAGCTCCCCTTGCCGCGCATGACGTACGACGAAGCGATGGATCGCTACGGCCACGATGCGCCCGACCTGCGATTCGGACTGGAACTCGTGGAGTGCACTGACCTCGCGGCCGAAGCCGACTTCCGCGTGTTCAAAGTGGCCGCTCAGTCTGGTCTCAAGGTGCGTGGGATTAATGCTCCCGGAGGCGCGGCGCACTACTCCCGCAAGCTGATTGACGAATTGACCGAATACGTCAAGCACGATTTCGGCGCGAAGGGGCTCGCCTGGTTCCGCGTGGAACCGGACGGCAAGCTCTGGTCGCCAGTGTCCAAGAACTTCGCCGACACATTGCTTGTCCGTTTCGCCGAACGGATGAAAGCCAAGCCGGGGGACATTCTGTTCTTCGTGGCCGACAAATGGGAAATTACGTGCAAGGCGCTGTATGGCTTGCGCAAACGTATCGGCGTCGACATGAAACTTTACGATCCAAAACAGATGCACTTCTCGTGGATCGTCGAGTTTCCGATGTTCGCTTTCGATGAGGAAGAAAAGAGCTGGGCGGCCATGCACCATCCATTCACATCGCCGCGCAATCAAGACTTTGAATTGCTGAAGTCGGACGCGGGGCGTTGTCGCGCCAAAGCCTATGACCTCGTGATCAACGGTTACGAAGCCGGCGGCGGCACGATTCGGATACACGACTCCGCCATTCAGCAGCAAGTCTTCGACTTGCTCGGGATCAATGCGCAAGCGGCGAAGGAGCGGTTTGGATTTCTGCTCGAGGCCCTGCAATTCGGCGCGCCTCCGCACGGCGGCATTGCGCTCGGCATAGATCGCGTCGTGATGCTGTTCGCGGGACTCGACAATATCCGCGACTGCATCGCCTTCCCGAAGACCCAGAAAGCAACCGACATGATGACTGAAGCTCCCAGTGCCGTCGAAGCGAAACAACTCAAAGAGCTCAATATCCGCGTCGTACCGCTGAGTGAAAAATGATAGGAAAATGATGGACAGGAAAATGGTACGAGAGTTGTCCACATGGCGACTTCGTTTTCCTGTCCTTTGTTTTCCTGTCGCTGTTCTTTCCGACTACGAAAAGGATGACTTCAAATGCAACGGATGATCTGCTTCGTGACGACGGTGTTGGCGTTGAGTGGTCCCAGCTGGAGTCGCGCGGAGGTGAAGTTGCCGAATATTTTCGGCAGCCACATGGTGTTGCAACAGGGACAAAAGAACAAAGTTTGGGGCCTGGGCGATGCCGGGGAAACGGTAACTGTCACCATCGATCAGCAATCCCATCGGGCGACCGCAGGAGCTGATGGCAAGTGGCAGCTCATGCTCGATCCGCTCCCAGTCGGCGGTCCGTATGCCATGACCGTCCAAGGCCAGAACGAGATTACGTTCGACGACATCCTCGTTGGAGAAGTGTGGATCTGCGCCGGGCAATCGAACATGCAATGGTCGGTCAATGCCTCAGTCGATCCGGATCTGGAAAAGGCCACGGCGAAGTTCCCGCGATTGCGACTGATCAGCGTCCCACAAGTCGGCACGCAAGAGACGCAATGGAATTTCAACGGGAAATGGCAAGCTTGCACGCCGGAGACCATCGGCAACTTTTCGGCGGTGGGCTACTTTTTCGGACGCCAGTTGCACCAAACGCTTGACGTGCCGGTCGGGCTGATCAACGACGCCTGGGGAGGTTCCGCCTGCGAAGCTTGGATTCGCCGCGACCTCCTGGCCGCTGACCCGCAGTACCAACCCCTGCTCGATCGTTGGACGCAAATCGAAGCGACATTCGCCAAGCTCTCGCAGAAGACGGATCTGACCGACGACGAGAAAAAGCAGCTAGGGAATGTGAAAAACCAGATGAGCGGCAATGCGCGGCCGGGCAATATCTACAACGGCGTTCTCAAGCCAACGCTCGGTTACGGCATTCGCGGTGCGATTTGGTATCAAGGAGAATCCAACGCTGGCCGCGCTTACCAGTACCGTGAGATGTTCCCGCTGATGATCAAGAGTTGGCGCGAAGAATGGGGACAGGGGGACTTCCCGTTCTACTGGGTCCAACTCGCAGACTTCATGGCCGAAAAGCCTGAGCCGGCCGACAGCGCGTGGGCCGAACTGCGTGAAGCGCAAACGATGACTATGTCCAAGCTGCCAAACACCGGCGAGGCAGTGATCATCGACATTGGCGAAGGGAAAGACATCCATCCCAAGAACAAGCAAGGCGTCGCCCAACGGCTCGCACGCTGGGCACTGGCCGAGATCCATCACGCACCGGGGATCCCCTGCCGCAGCCCGCGCTACACATCCATGGACAAGGAGGAGAACAAGATTGTACTCACGTTCGAGCATGTGGCCGGCGGTTGGCGTCCGTTTGACGTCAACGAACCACGCGGCTTCTCCATCGCCAGCGAAGACAAGAAATTCGTCTGGGCTCAAGCCAAAATCATCAGCCCGGACAAGATCGAAGTCTGGAACGACGCGATCGCGGATCCGGCCTCCGTTCGGTACGCTTGGGCGGACAATCCAGTCTGCAACATGTACAGCGCCGCGGGGCTGCCGCTCACTCCGTTTCGAACCGACGACTGGCCCGGCGTGACGATCAACGCCAAATAGCAAAAAACGCGTTTGACTCAGTTTCCAAACATCTCCGTCCACAGTGTGCCGACTCTCCCCACGCCGACGCGGCGGTAATCGCCCAACATGTTCTTGTGATGCCCCGGACTATGCCACCATCGGCGGTTAACCGTGCTGCCGTCGACGGCCCCGAAAGCAATGTTCTCGGCGGAAGTGGATGTGTTGAATAATCTGGCGCGATCGGTCACGGACATCTTGCCTTCGACAGGCGAGAGGTGTGAAAAGAAGTTTAGCGTGTGCATATCCTTCGAATGGTCGCGAGCGCAGAGCACCAACGATAGATCGATCTCCATCGGCGGCAGCCCGAGCAGAATGCGCGTCAGATTCAGATCCAAAATGCAGCGAGCTTCCTCGGGGTCCAGGCGTGTTTCCATTTGTGAGTTGGCGTCGAATACCTGTCGCGTGCTCGGATCCATCGGCATGGCGAGGGCAGTGGCCATCTCCTCCTCCTGGAGAAGATAATTCTCGAAACTCGGAGGTGGCACTGCCCGGCCTGCGAATCTCCCCTTTTTCTCCTGTTCCTCCTCCAGCAACTCTTGCTC
>CAZFLF010000383.1:0-6531 GCA_964519825.1 uncultured Pirellulaceae bacterium
GCGGGGCATTGGCTGGACGTTGCTCGGTTCGCGGAGACCGATGGCTTCGAGCATGACAAAGTTCGGAGGGATGCCTGGCGATATCGTGATTGGGTCATTGGGGCGTTAAACGCCGACATGCCGTATGACCAATTCGTGCGACTACAACTGGCGGCCGACGAGCTGAACCCCAACGATCAAGACGGACGGATTGCCACCACATTTTGTCTCGCCGGCCCAGACATGCCGGATATCAACTCCCAGGATGAACGACGTCATCACCTTTTGAACGAGGTGACCGCGACTGTTGGCAGTGTGCTATTGGGGTTGCAAATGGGGTGCGCCCAGTGTCATGACCATAAGTACGACCCACTGAGCCTGGCGGACTTTTATCGCATGCGAGCCATCTTTGAACCGGCGGTTCATTTGAAAAAGAATGAATCGGTCAGCGTGCTCCGGGAAAAGGGAGAGGCTTCGTCGCTCAGTTATGTGATGCTTCGCGGAGACTGGCAGCGTCGTGGGCCACAAATTATGCCGGCATTTCCCCGCATTGCCAACGTGTGGGAAGACCAGGTTCCGCACGCGAACAAGTCGACTGGGACGAGTGGTCGGCGAACCGCCCTGGCAAACTGGATCACACGCCGAGATCATCCGCTGACGGCACGGGTCATTGCTAACCGGATCTGGCAGTTTCATTTTGGCGAGGGACTTTCGCGAACGCCCAGCGACTTCGGCACGGTTGGCGAGGAGCCGTCGCACCCGGAACTGCTCGATTGGCTGGCCACCGAGCTTGTCGAAAGCGATTGGAGCCTCAAGCATCTGCACCGTTTGATTGTCACATCGGCGGTCTACCGTCAGTCCAGCCGGCCGAGCGAGTCCAGTTCGGGGACCGAGCTTGCAACCCAGGCCCACACGAACTGGCAACGCGCGCTGGCGAGCGACCCCGGTAATTTCAATTTGGCCCGGTTCCCTCGACAACGGCTGACCGGTGAAGCGATTCGCGACGCAATGCTGTCCGTGGCGGGGGCATTGAATACCGCCCAACGAGGACCGGGCGTTCAACCACCCTTGCCCACGGAAGTCGTGCGAATGTTGCTCAAGGATCAATGGACCGTCAGCCACAACCGGGCGGATCATTTTCGCCGCAGCGTCTACGTGTTCGCTCGGCGAAACCTGCGGTATCCGATTTTCGAAGCCTTTGATCGGCCCGATGGAAACGCCAGTTGTCCGCAACGCTCGCGATCCACCACGGCCCCTCAGTCGTTGTTGTTGTTGAACTCGGAATTGTCGCTAGACCTGGCCCGGCAGCTGGCCGGCCGAGTGCTCCACGAGGCTCCGACATCGCCTGCCGAGCAGATTTCCTTTGCGGTACGTTGTGTGTTGGGGCGCCAGCCGTCGGCGGCAGAGTTAGCGATCATGACGAACTTCCTCTCCGAACAGGCTGCACTCTTGCGCACGGAAAATCGGCCTCGTGCTACGCTGGCAACACCCCTCCCATGCCCAGAGAACCTCGACGCGAACCAAGCTGCCGCGCTGACTGATCTATGTCTCGCGCTCCTCAACTCCAGCGAGTTCCTCTACATCGATTGATCTGGCGACAGGAAAATACTGGACAGGAAGATACTGCTTTATCTTCCTGTCATCTATTTTTCTGTCATCGCTCTCGATAGGAGCTTCCTGAAGTTTGCAGCCTCTTCCGGCCGATCCTGCATGCGCGCCGGGTTTCCTTGCCAGAACACTTTGCCATCCGCGCCAATCAGATAGGCGACAGGCCAACTGGTTATCCCATAATTCTTGTGATTGCGGTTCCCATCATCCCAGAGTACCGAGTGGCGAATGTCTTGGCTCTCCACATGTTCTTTCGATTCGTCGCGCGTCGCGAGCTCCCCGCCGGAGACCTCGATGAATACCAGCCCCTTTTCCGCAAACTCATCTTCCCACCTGACCAGGTGGTCTCGGAACGAGATGCAATTCTCTCAGAAGTTGAACTGCAGCCAGATCACGCGGTCTTTCAGCTCTGACAGCGTCACGGGGGGCGATTTTCCCAGCCAGTCCCCTTTCGTGCAGACGAGTTCGGGGGGAGCTTGCCCTACGAAGTGCTTGCGCAGTTGTTCGCGCTCGCGTGCCAATACGCCAACAATACCCACGGCGGCCACGAGCAGTGTGAGAATGACTGGACGCGACTTCATTTGCGAACTCCTTGAAAACGAAGCGGGCCGCCGCGGTCACCGGTAAGCGGCAGATTTCCGGCCGATCGCGCACTGACGAATCTGTCACAAGTCGAATTCTATCAATTGTCCGGTGCCTAAACACGTTGTTTCCCGCGCGCTCAAGACGCTCAAGGCCAGATTTACCGACTGGATTGAATCGAACCACGACCGGCCGCTTTGGCTTGCGCCTTCATTCCGCACCAACTGCGGAATTATTCAGCGAGTCGTGACGCTTCCATCCCACGTCGGAACGATTGGGCATCGAAGCAAGACCGCTTTAGCGGGCTGAAACCGGGCGATTTGCGACCGGAGTGTACTACCAGGCGGCCGTTGGTATGCCGGTTGCCTACGGTCTCGTCGTTGATGGATGCGCAGTTGGTTGAACTGTAGCGGACTCCACGACGCAATGGCCGAATGTTTTTTCCCTTTTGGTGCGGCTGTACTGCTATTTCTTCCGTGTGGCGCGGCCGTCTCTGAGTTGGCCTGTTTAGGGACGAATTGATTGCCATGATGGATACCTTGGCTACGTACGAAGGCTCGCTCACGCTAACGCTTGAAGAGATCACTCTCTTGGTCTCCACTCGAGGTGAGCCAACCGAGACGCTCCAAAATATCGTCCGCTTGATCCAGAACCGAATGACGACGGATGTCTGTTCTGCATACTTGTTGGAGTCGGATCGGAGGACGCTGGTTCTGGCGGCGACTGTCGGTCTGCAGCCCGAAAGTGTGGGCCGAGTGCGGATGGGGATGGAGGAAGGTCTCGTCGGACTCGTCGCGCAGCAGGTCAAGTTGATCGCCGTGGAGGACGCGTTCAAGCATCCCCGTTTCAAGTATTTCAAAGAGGCTGGCGAAGACGCTTATCATTCGTTCCTCGGCGTGCCATTGGTCGATCGCGGCCTGCTGCAAGGCGTGCTGGTTGTGCAGACGATTGAACCTCGATCGTTCTCGACCGAAGAGTCAGCGATGCTCGCCGCGGTGGGGATGCAACTCGATCCGATCATCAGCGAAGCCCGCGCGATCGCCCAGTTTGCGGCCCCCGCCTACCAGCACACTCGTGCGCTGTCGCGCAATCTGTGGTGGAGTTGGGACATGGACACTACCAGCCTGTTCCGCGAGATCAATCCAGTCCGCTGGCGCGATGTGGCGCACAACCCCATTGCGATGCTTTCGGACATCTCCATCGAGAAGTTGGAACAGACTGCCAGCCAATTGGTGCTGCACAGTCGCATCAATTACGCCCATCGGCGGATGCAGGAGTACTTGCGAACCGAGCAAACATGGGGTGCGCAGAACGCCAGTGTGTTGCGCGCTCGGCCCGTGGCCTATTTCTCAGCCGAGTTCGGCCTGCACGAATCGATCCCCATCTATTCCGGGGGCCTGGGCGTACTTGCGGGGGATCATCTGAAGAGCGCCTCAGATCTGGGTATTCCGCTCGTCGCCATCGGCTTGTTCTACGACCAGGGCTACTTTCGCCAGCGCGTCGATCTGAATGGCTGGCAGCAAGAAGAATACACCGACACCGACGTCCGCCAGTTGCCGATGGAACCCGCCATTGGCCGCAACGGTGAGCCGGTCACGATCAATATCGAAACTCGTAGCGGCGGCATTGCCGCCCGGCTGTGGAAAGTGGCCGTCGGTCGGATCACGCTGCTGTTGCTCGACTCTGACGTCGAGGGCAACCAGCCCGAGGACCGCGAGCTGACAGCGCGGCTATACGGCGGGGACACCCGCGCTCGCATCCGTCAGGAATTGTTGCTGGGCGTCGGCGGAGTGCGAGCGCTGAAGGCCATGGGGATTGTGCCGGGCGTGTTGCACTTGAATGAAGGACATAGCGCGTTTGCCGTGCTGGACATGATGCGCCAGCGGCTTCAGAGCGAGGGGATCAGCTTCGACGAGGCAGCTCGCCGCGTGACCCGTCAGACGGTATTCACCACGCACACTCCGGTTCCGGCCGGACACGACCGCTTTGGCGCAGATCTGATCGAAGAGCACCTCGGCCCGCTGCGCGATTCGCTGGGGCTGTCGCACGAGCGCCTGATGAGTCTGGGTCGCGTGCACGGACACAATCACGGCGAGCCCTTCTGCATGACAGTCTTGGCGCTGCGGCTGTCGCGGCGGGCCAATGCCGTTTCATCGCTGCACGGCGAGGTATCTCGCAACATGTGGTCCTGCCTGTGGCCGGGGCGGTCGGAAGAAGAAGTTCCCATTGGACACATCACCAACGGCATCCATGTGCCGTCGTGGCTGGCGCCGCAGATGCACCAGGTTTACGACCGGCATTTGGGCATGGAGTGGAAGCAGCAGGCTGGCGAGCCAAATGTCTGGGAAGGGGTCGACAAAATCGACGACGGCGAATTGTGGGAAGTTCACCAGGCGCTCAAGTCGCGGTTATTGAACTTCGCCCGTCGTAAGGCTGCCGATCAAGCTGAGCACCGCGGCGAGTCCGCGGCGATTGTCAGACAGTTGCGCCGCGCGCTCAGCCTCGACGCACTAACGATCGGCTTTGCGCGGCGGTTTGCCACGTACAAACGGTCGAACCTGGCCTTCTGGGACATCGAACGGATTGCCGCGATGGTCAACGACCCACGCCATCCAGTGCAATTCATCTTCGCCGGCAAGGCCCATCCGCACGACACACCCGGCAAGCAGATCATACAACAGATCAACGCCCTGGCCCGCTCGCCAGAATTCCTGGGCAAGGTGGTCTACGTCGAAGACTACGACATCAACACTTGCCGGCACATGATTCAGGGGGTCGATGTGTGGCTCAACAATCCGCGTCGCCCGTTAGAAGCGTCGGGCACGAGCGGCCAGAAGGTTGTGCTTAACGGCGGGTTGAATCTGTCGATCCTGGATGGCTGGTGGGCCGAAGCCTACGACGGCGCGAATGGCTTTGCCATTGGACTGGGCGAAGAGCATGCCAACGTCGAGACTCACGATCGAATTGACGCCGAGGCTTTGCAGCGCGTGCTCACAGACGAAGTAGTGCCACTGTTCTACAACCGCGATCACGACGGGTTGCCCCGCGAGTGGATCGCGCGGATGAAGCGCGCCATCCGTACGCTCGGTTGGCGGTTCAGCGCGGATCGGATGGTTATGGACTATGTCCAGAAGTGCTACATCCCAGCCGCCGGCGGCACGTCGAGCGACATGACACGCTCGTAATGGAGTACCGAGTACGGAGATACGGGGTACGGAGCAAGAAGTACGGAATACGATGCATCTTGAAAACAACTCGCAATACTCCGTGCTCCCAATCCGCACTCGGCACTCGGCACCCCGTACCTCCGTACCCCGTACTCCGTACTCGGTCCCAGCCATGAAGCGCATCGGCATACTCACCGCTGGCGGCGACACGCCTGCCTTAAACGCCACGATCTTGGGGGCCGTGGTTCAGGCCAATCAGCGCAAGGTCGAAGTCCTTGGCTTCATCAAAGGCTTCAGCGGACTGCTGAACCCGCGCGTGCCGCATGTCCGCTTGAACCCGTTGAACTGCACCATTCCGGAATTAGATAGTTGCCGCGGCGGGACAATCATCGGGGCCTCGCGCGACTACGTGGATCACCAGGACAAGCAAACCATTGAGCTGATCGTCGATCGATTGCGTCGCTTGCAGATCGAAGGGCTGATCTGCATCGGCGGCGACGGCACGCTCAACGGCATGCAAGCGCTCTCGGAATACTTGCCGACCGTGCTGGCCCCTAAAACGATCGACAACGACCTGGGGCTCAACTATCGGCACGAACCGGACGAATGGGTTCGTGAGCCGTGCGGCGCTCCGCCAGGTTATCGATACAGGCGCGGCCCGTCGCGGATTCGGTTCGACGTGGAACAGATGGTCAATTATGTCACGCCCGGCTTTGCCACATCGGTGTTTGTGTCGGCATGGGGCGTGCAGCGCATCCGCACGACGGCCGAAAGCCATCGCCGCATCGCCATCATCGAGGTCATGGGCAGGGACTCGGGCTATCTGGCGCTGGGGACAGCCTACGGTCAGCCAGACATCGTGCTGATTCCGGAGTCGCCGCTCAATGTCGACCGTCTGGTGGATCGCGTGCTGGAAGTCTACGAGCTGCAAAAGAATGTAGTCATCGTCTGTGCGGAAGGAGTCGTGGACGAACATGGCCACGAATTGGGTAGCGAGACGGCCTCGACCGATCCGGCGGGAAACAAAGTTCTGAGCGGTGCGGCCGAGGCCTTGCGCCAGATTTTGATCCAAAGAGTCGGTGACACCTACTTCACCGCCAAACGCCGCAATGAGTCAGCCCGATCAGCCATCTTTACCCGCAAAGTTGGCCACACCCAGCGCGGCGGCAGGCCGATCTTATTCGATCGGTTCTAC
>CAZFLF010000384.1:0-6526 GCA_964519825.1 uncultured Pirellulaceae bacterium
CGGCCTCGATCGCAGGCTTCTTGACGGGGCGGTTGACCTCACCGAGCCAGGCCGTTGTGCGCGCGGAAACGTTTGAATTGGTGGAACGAACCGTGGCTGGGTTGGATCCGCTGGATCAGGAAGTACTGGCGCTGCGGCATTTCGAGGAACTCACCAACAGCGAGGTTGCCGAGGTGCTGGGTATTCAGCAAAAGGCGGCCAGCATTCGCTATGTTCGTGCAGTGAAGCGCCTCCGTAAGGAACTCTCCCATTTGCCAGGTTTTTTTGAGTAGCGAACGATGACTCAAATCCACTGCGACGATCGAGATCCAGTAGAAGTCTTGGCTGCCGAGTTCCTCGAGCAGCAGCGCCGCGGCCAGAATCCAACGATTGCCGAGTTTGTGGCGAGCCATCCGGAATTGGCGCTTGAAATTCGGGAACTGTTCCCGGCGATTATCGCGATGGAACGACTGAAGGCGCACTGCGAAGTTCCTCAAGTTTCGCGTGCTTCCCTCGGCGCCACCAAGCTGGAACGCCTCGGTGAATTCCGTCTTCTAAGCGAAATCGGACGGGGCGGAATGGGGATTGTGTACGAAGCACTTCACGAATCGTTGGGCCGCCATGTGGCGGTGAAGGTACTGCCGAAACAGAGTGCCAAGCAATGCCGGGCATTTCAACGTGAAGCTCGAACTGCGGCGCGGCTGCATCACACTAATATTGTCCCCTTGTTCGGCGTCGGAGAGCAGGACGGGTATCATTACATCGTGATGCAGCTAATTCGGGGCGTCGACCTCGAGGCCGTCCTAACGGCTCTCAGGAATCTTCGCGCGTCCGGCGAAACAGCAGTCATCGACAGCGTCGCAGGTTCGCCAGTAATTCAATCCCGTTACGCCCATGATGCGATCCAATTGGCCCGGTCACTGGCCGCGGAGACTTGTCAGTCGCCATTAGAGCCCACTTCGGTATTCGGACATTCCACGTACGATCAGCAGTCTTCCGACCAGCCGCTTGCAATCGCCCCCGACATGGCCGAGCCAGCACCGGGTCAGAGTCCAGAAATCCAGAAACGTAATCGGGACAAATCCGGTAAGACGACCGCAACAGCGGGTGGATCCGATGTCACAGGAACGTGTCCGCTAGGTCCGCAGTATTGGCGGCGCATCGCCGTGATTGGGCGGCAAAGCGCGGATGCGCTTCACTATGCTCATTTGCAACGCACGCAACACCGCGACATCAAACCGGCAAATCTTTTGCTCGATGCACAGGGCGTCGTCTGGATCACAGATTTCGGTCTTGCCAAGGCAATGGACGACACGCATGAAAGCCAATGGGGGAATCTCGCGGGCACGCTGCGATACATGGCTCCCGAGCAGTTTTCCGATCAATGTGATCACCGCAGCGATATCTATAGCCTCGGTCTGACTCTCTACGAGCTGCTGACGCTGCAACCAGCCTTCGCGGATTCCAGTCGCAGTAACCTCATTCGAAAGATCACGCAGGAACCGCCAAGTCCCCCGAGCAAACTCTGTTCGGGAATCCCGTGCGATTTGGATTCGATTGTGATGAAAGCAATCGCTTGCGAACCCAGCGAACGCTATCAATCGGCAGGAGAGCTGGCCCGCGATCTGCAACGATTCCTTGAGGATCGTCCCGTCTCGGCCCGCCAGATGCCCGTCGTGGAGCGGCTGTGGCGTTGGGCTCGCCGCAACCGCGCGGTTGCCGTTCTCAGTGCGGCAGCGGGAGTGTTTTTACTTACGACCGCCGTGTTTGCATCCGCACAATACATCCAGCGAACTCGGGCGTGGGAAATGGAATCGCAGTTACGCACTCAGGCCGAGTCCGAACGAATGCGTGCCGAGGCCAACCTTCAGTTGGCGGCCGAGGCTTTTGAAGATGTGTTCGGTCGGGTGACCGGAGCGCCGCTGCCTGGATCGCTTGATGGAGCGATGGAGGAGATTCCGTCCAATTCCGGAAATCGTGCGATTGTCAGTGAAAACGAGGCGGCGATCTTGAAGGGACTCTTGGCTTTTTACGATCAATTCGCCACACACAACGAAAAAAACCTGCGGTGGCAGCGCGAGTCCGCCCGAGCATTTCGCCGAGCTGGAGAAATCCAGTTTCGTTTGGGAAACAACCAAGAGGCTGACGCCACATTGCGCCGGGCTTTGACCATCTACCAAAAGCTCTCTGACAGCGAACCGACCAAATCGGAATACATTGCCGGCGTGGCAGCAACACGCAATTTGTTGGCCAACGTTGCCTGGGAAACCGGCCGCCGCGACGTTGCTCTCGATGAGTCCCGGAAAGCTTGGCAGGATTTATTGCGCCATCCGGCCAATCTCGCCTCTTCCGCGGCCTGTCGACTGGAACTAGCTCGCGCTTACAACCGGTATGCCACCACTTCGCCGCAATTCCATGTTCCGTTCCGTCCCGGTTCCATGCACAAACACCGGCCGGTGGATTCCAGAGAGTACCTGCAAAGATCAATCGACATTGCCAACACTCTCTTAAGCGATAGTCCGGGAAACATCGAGTACTCCCTCACGATGGCGGAAAGCTACCGTTATCTCTGGGGATTGGAATCGCGCCGCAAGCGATTCACTGAGGCACAACGGGCCCGCGAGCAGGCCATCCACCTGCTCGAGGAGCTGGCAAATACTTTTCCCGATGAACCCGAGTGCAGTTTCACGCTTGTGGAGGTTTATCTCCTGCCGTATCGGTTTGGCTCGGATGAGGTCACTGACAGTGCCTCGACTTATCAAACCGATCGTGCTGTCAAAATCGCATCGGAACTCGTCAGCCGTTTTCCGCAAGTGCCAAAACATCAAGTCGTCCTTGCGCAATCGCTATGGGCAGCAGCGCGAGCCCAGAAACAAATTGGTCAAGCAGTGCAAGCCAAGGCATATTTGGAGGAGGCGATTGCGCTGCAAAAATCGATCATGCAGCAATTTCCATCCCGGTCGCGCAATCGTCACGAATTGATCCGATTCTTGGAGGACCGCACGCGACAGCTCCGTGCGAATGGTCGTCCCCAGGAGCTGCAAGTTGCGATGGAGGAGCTGATTACGGAGATGGAAAATATTGTCGAACCATTTCGTTCGTTCCCATCTTCCCTTCGTTCGCGGGCGAAGACGTATGCGGACTTTGCCGAAGTTCTAAGGGATCAGGGGCAACCCGATCGAGCCCAAGCTGCTGAAGTCAAAGCCAAGGAATTGACAAACGAGGCAACGCGACGTTCAACGCGCCCGTCTTTTCGTCCTCCCCAGTCAGCCTCGGTTGGATCCGCGGAATCTGTCGCCACAAAGCGCTGAACCTCGACTCCTTGCGTTTCAGCGCGTTTTGGCGGATCGAGTGGGGTGTGGTACAAATCTGAACGTGCCACAGTTATGCCTCTGGGCGGACTCCCGTTATGACTCAAAATAATGCGTTTACCGATGGCACAGCCCCTGTCGCACGGACCGTTGACCGCAGGATGTTTCTGAAATCGGCGGGGGCTGGGGCGGGACTCGCACTTGGCGGGATGATGAATTTCGGATTGGCCGTTGAGCCCGTGCGAACCGCGGCTCTTCAACTCAAAATTCGCGAGGCGCGGCAAGTCCCATCCGTCTGCCCGTACTGCGCGGTGGGATGCGGCCAGTTGGTCCATGTGCGCGAGGGCAAGATCGTCAATATCGAAGGCAATCCCGACTCTCCGATCAATCGTGGTACTTTGTGTCCCAAAGGCGCCGCCACCTACCAGTTGGTTGTGAACCCGCTACGTCACGTGAAGGTCTGGTATCGCGCACCGCAGGCCAAGGAATGGGACAAGACCAAAACGCTCGAGTGGGCAATGCGTCGGATTGCGGAACGAATCAAGGCTACTCGCGACGAAACATTTCAAGAGTTCGCTGAAGTTCCCGCTGGTGACGGCCAAACGGCCCGCAAGCAGGTCAATCATACGCTGGCCGTCGCTTCGCTCGGCGGCGCGACGATGGACAACGAATGGAATTACGTCCAAGCCAAACTGATGCGATCCCTGGGCGTTGTCTACATAGAAAACCAGGCTCGGATATGACACAGCTCTACCGTGCCCGGTCTGGGCACTTCGTATGGCCGGGGGGGCGCTACGACATTCGCCGCTGATTTGGCGAACTCGGACGCCATCCTGATCATGGGCTCGAATATGGCCGAATGTCATCCCGTCGCGTTTCGCTGGGTGATCGACGCGAAGAACGCGGGGGCGAAAATCATGCATGCCGATCCGCGTTTCACGCGGACGTCCGCAATGGCCGACGTTTACGCTCCGCTGCGTGTCGGGACGGACATCGTCTTTCTTGGTGCGCTAATTCGATATGTGATCGAAAACGAAAGGTACTTCAAACCCTACGTCGTGCACTTCACCAATGCGGGCACGATGATCTCGCCGGACTTTCAGGACACCGAAGATCTGGCAGGTTTGTTTTCGGGCTATGATTCGGACGCGCGCCGCTACGACACCTCGACCTGGCAATACCAGCAGGACGACACCGGTCGCCCGCAGGTCGATCCGACGTTGGAAAATCCGCAGTGTGTTATGCAGATCCTGAGACGCCATTTCGCACGGTACACACCTGAAATGGTCGAACAAGTGTGCGGAACGCCGAAAGCTACGTTTCTGCGTGTGGCCGAAGCGTTGGCTGATAGTTCCGGTCCCGATCGCACGGCTGCCATTTGCTACGCCGTCGGTTGGACTCAGCACACGACCGGTGTCCAAATGATTCGCGCGGCGGCCATCCTGCAACTTTTGCTCGGAAACATTGGTCGTCCCGGCGGCGGAGTGCTGGCGCTGCGGGGGCACGCTACGATTCAAGGTTCGACCGACATTGCCACGTTGTACAACCTGTTGCCCGGTTATCTTGCGGCTCCCAGCGCGCTCCTCAAACACGACTCCCTCCGCGATTACATTTCCACGGAGATTTCACCAACCAGCTACTGGGTCCACTTTCCCAAGTTCGCGGTGAGCCTGCTCAAGGCGTGGTTCGGCGAGTCCGCACGGCCCGAAAATGATTTTGGTTACAACTGGTTGCCGAAAACCATTGGCGATCATTCGCACATGCCCATGTTTGTTGCGATGTCGACAGGGGAAATCCGCGGACTATTGGCGATGGGTCAGAACCCGGCGGTCGGCGGACAAAATGCGTCGTTTCAACGGCGGGCGTTGGCCAAGCTGGACTGGTTGGTCGTCCGCGATTTGTACGAAACGGAAACCGCCAGCTTTTGGAAAGACTCTCCCGAGGTGGCTCGTGGTGACCTACGACCGGAAGAGATTGCCACCGAAGTGTTCTTTCTTCCCGCCGCGGCTGCAGCCGAAATGGACGGCAGTTTCACGAATACTTCGCGACTGGTGCAGTGGCACGACAAAGCGGCCGAGCCGCCCGGTGACGCCCGTAGCGATATATGGTTTACCGTTCACTTAGGCCGTTTGCTCAAGGAAATGTATGCGGCGAGCGGGAACACCCGCGACCGACCAATCCAAGCTTTGACCTGGGATTACTTGGCCGCGGATCAGGCTGATCCACCAGGATCACTGGCACCGGAGCCGTCGGCAGAAAAGATTATCAGGGAGATCAATGGTTTCACGGTCAGCGATGGTCGGCCCGTGGTGAGTTTCTCGGAATTGAAGGACGACGGTTCGACCGCCTGTGGTGCATGGATCTACGCCGGTATCTTTGCTCCCGACGTGGAACATCCCGGCGGCCGAAACCGCGCTGCGAATCGCCAGGCGGATCAGTGGATCAGTTTGGGGTGGGGTTTCGCCTGGCCAGCGAATCGTCGCATCTTATACAACCGAGCGTCGGCCGATCCCGACGGTCGTCCTTGGTCGAAGGAAGGGCGGCTGGCAAGCCGCAACTCGAACGGCCAATTCCGTGGTTACGTGTACTGGAATCCGAGTGAGTCTGGAACGGCAAACGGTGGACGTTGGGAGGGAGTGGATGTTCCCGACTTTCCCGCGACCAAGCCGCCGGATGCTGCGGCGGTGCCCGGAGCGAACGGATTGGATGCACACGATGGGCGGTCTCCCTTCATCATGAAATCGGACGGTAAGGGTTGGTTGTTCGTTCCGACGGGCCTGGTCGACGGTCCTTTGCCAACACATTACGAACCGTACGAGTCGCCGGTTACGAATCCCGTCTATCGGCAACAAGCGAATCCGCTGGTTAAAATCTGGAACGTGCCGGGGAATGAATATGTGCCCGTCGGTTCTAGTGATTTTCCTCACGTATTGTCCACGTACCGACTCACGGAACACCACTTATCGGGAACCATGAGTCGATGGCTGCCCTGGCTGGCCGAGTTGCAGCCTGAGCTGTTTGTCGAGATCAGCCCCGAGCATGCCGAAGAGTTGCGAGTCCGCAACACGGATTGGGTGCGCGTGGTGACGCCGCGCGGTAGCATTCGCGCCAAAGCCCTGGTCACGCGGCGCGTGCGCCCGTTCGTCGTCTCCGGCCGCACCGTCCATTACGTCGGCTTGCCCTGGCATTGGGGTTATAAAGGAATTTCCCGCGGCGACGTCGTGAACGATCTGTCG
>CAZFLF010000385.1:0-6526 GCA_964519825.1 uncultured Pirellulaceae bacterium
TAGGTCTCCGTGCAGTCGCTGCCGCACGCGATCCCCGAGGGGGCGCTGGTCACCGACCCGCTGCCGCTACCCGTCTTCGTGGCTGTCAATGCAAACGTTTTCAGGGTAAACGCGGCCGTCGCGCTCTTGGCAGCATCCATGGTTACCGTACAGGTGCCGGTGCCCGAGCACGCGGCGCTCCATCCGGAAAACGTCGAGTTCACGTCTGGTGTCGCGGTCAGGGTCACGACGGTACTCGCCGTGAAGGACATAGTGCAGTTGCTGCCGCAATTAATTCCGGCCGGGACGCTCGTGATCGTCCCGTCCCCGGTGCCTGCTGTGGTCACGATCAGCGTGAAAGCACTGAGCTCGACATATGTGACCCCGAATGGGGAGCAGCCTGACCGATTACCAAAGTTGTCCGTGGCTGTGGCGAAGAAAATGCTTGTGGTGTTGTCGGGCACGGTTACAACGATGCTAAAGGTACCCGAGCTGCTCGCAATCCCGCTTCCTGACGGGGAATTATTGCACGCGGCGCTCCTGTAGAGAGAAACCGTCGAGTTCGGTTCGGCGAATCCCGTGATGGTGGGATTGTTGTGATTGGCAGGCGACGCGGGCGATGTTGCCAATCCCGTCGGTGCCGCGAGTGGTGTCGTATCCGTGACGGTGATCGACACGGTCGCCGTGTCCAACCCGCCCCGGCCGTCGCTGAGAGAATACGTAAAACTATCCAAACTGCCGGTGCCGGCAACTGGCGTGTAGGTCACGGTGCCATCGGCGTTTATCTCCGCCTGGCCATGTGCCGGCGGCGACACAGAGGCAACGGCCAGAGGATCTCCGTTTGGATCGGTGTCGTTGTTACGGACGTCGACGGTGATCGGGGTATGGACGTCCGTCGCGATCGCATCGTCCACGGCATCAGGTGCGTCGTTGCCGATTCGCACGTTCCCGAAGTCGCGGCCGAGGAACTGCCCTTCGATACCCGCAACCACGGTATGCGAGCCGAAATTGTCGTGCACAAACAAATCCGACGCCTGATTGGAGTCATCCGGTGCCATGTTCGTGGCGAACGAGGAGAACACGACCACGCGACCGTCACCGCTCAGCACCGGATGATCGCTCCGACCGTCCGGTTCCTGCGCCGCATTGCTTCCGATGCGCTCGATCGACTGCGCCGAGCGATCGACGAGAAACAAATCGGGCTGATTGTTGCCGTCGCCGGGCACGATATTGTTTGCAAACGAGGCGAACACAACGAATCGGCCGTCGCCGCTGATGGACGGCGTGACGCTGGTGCTGTTCGCTCCACGGCGAGTGTCGTTGATGCTGACGTGTTCCACTCCGCCGGTCGTACTGTCGTGGACGAAGATGTCGGCATCACCACCGTTGGCGTCCGTGCCGCTCAGATTCCCGGCCAGAGAAGTGAACGCTACGAAGCGGCCGTCGTCACTGATCGATGGGTCGAAGCTGTCGCCATTTCCTTCCACAGGGGCAACGCTGACGCGACGGACGGTTCGCGCTCCTGGTGTTCGGTCGAACACGAAAACATCCATTGCTGAGTTCGTGTCGTCTGCCACCAGGTTGGTCGCGAAGGATGCGTAGGCAACGAAGCGTCCGTCAAAACTGATGGCCGGCTAAAGACTGTCGCGATTCGCTTGCAACCCGGCACGCGAGACGCTGACCCGTTCGGTCAAGCCGGAGCGCAGGTCATGCAGAAAAATGTCGCTGGCGGCGTTGCTGTCGCCCGGCACAAGGTTCGTGGCAAACGATTCGAACGCGACCCATCGCCCGTCGCCGCTCACGGCCGGAGCAAAACTGTCGTCGTCGGCTTCGTGACCGAAAACCACGTGCTCGGTGATCCGCGTCGTGGTGCGAGTTCGCCGGTCGTAGACAAAAATGTCACTAGCGTTGTTGCGATGACCTGACCGTCAGCACTAATCGCCGGATCGAAGCTCCCGGCATCGGCCTCTCGGCCGGTCGAACTGACGTTGATCCGCTCAACGACACCCGCCAATCGATCGTAGACAAAGATGTCGCTGGCGCTATTCGTGTCGCCGGTTACCAAGTTATCTGCCAACGACTCAAAGGCGACGAATCGTCCGTCGCTGCTTGCCGCGGGCTTGAAGCTATGTCCGTTCGACGGTGCGTCAGTCCCCACCAAGTCCATCGGCATCGTCCGCCCGAAGGGGAAAGTCTGCCGCCACAGAGGCTGCAGGACCTCGCGGACCTGGTACGTGCCCGGATTCAGTTGATCGAACATGTACAATCCTCGCTCGGTCACCGGGTCGACGACGCCGTTTCCATCCAGGTCGATGCTCCGCGTGACGCCGCTGGCCAGCACCCGCCCGGTCATTGCATCAAGCAATTCAATGGTCCATCCGTCCAATCCCAGCTCGGCTTCGTCTCGAATGCCGTTCGCATTCTGATCATTGAACTTCTGTCCGTGGATCGAGGGCTTGGGGACGACCGTCACCGTGACCAGGCCCGTCGCCGAGGCGCCGAGAATGTCCGCCACGCTGTAGCTGAACGAATCACTGCCGCTAAATCCGGGAGGAGGCGAATAGGTCACTGTTCGATGGCCATTTTCGGAAACCATACCCAACGTCCCGGCGGTGTTGATTGACAGGATTTCCAACGGATCGCCATCGGCATCGAAGTCGTTGCCGAGCAGGTCCAACGTGATGCTGAATACATCGACTTGAATCTGATTCGGGCCATGCTGGCAGAGACTCCCGAGACGTCCCGATACAGCTCGGCCTATGACCGAATCCAGGATTGGATCCAGGAAACATCCGGGTCAACGGAAGCCAACTTGAACGGATCGTCGTCGGATCAAGGCCCAAGCCATATTCACTCGGGTTGGCTGGCGCCAATCTGCCTGGATGGGGATGGCTACGCGGGGGCGGTTGCGGGTCGCCGGGCCTCCGACAACGGACTCTTATCGATTCCTTTGGAAAAGTACTTGGAGTTTGTGGATTGGAGTGGGAGGCAGTTGCGAGCGGACAAGCGTGGCGCGATTCCCGATGATTTGGCGTCGATTCTCGAGCGTTTGGGGCTGGCGTCCGACCGTTGGTTGGATGGTGTGGAGAAATTCGGTTCGCGATTTGGCAAAGTCGTCGGATGCGGTGAACAGGTGACATCGCATGCGCGGCGATTCGGCCGGCGGTGGAGTCGCGGCATTACCGCGTGTCGCGAAGCCTTCGGCCGACAGGGGCATCCCGCCGGAACGAGTTCCTGAACCTCCGCGTCGAGAAACCGTCTGACGACTAACGGTCCCCTTCTCTTGGTAAGCGCCGTAGCGCTGCGTGAACGGCAATCCCTTGTGGCTCGCGCGGGGAGGCGGCCATTTTCCTAGCCGTACCTTCCAACCCGACGGTCTTCTCCTTCGGGCTCATTCGCACATAAACCGCATCCCCCGCGCTGTTGTTCACCCAAAATCAGACTGTCTGGATTCCCTCTGGATTCCCTTCTGTCTGGATTCCCTTCTTGAGACTGTCTGGATTCCTCTGCCGAACAGTATTGAGACTGTCTGGATTCCCTTGGTCTGGATTCCCTTGGTCTGGATTCCCTTGGTCTGGATTCCCTTTCGTGGATTCCCTTTGAGACTGTCTGGATTCCGGTCTGGATTCCGTTGTTGAGACAGTCTGGATTCCCTGTCTGGATTCCCTTCGTTGGTTCCCTCGACATCTATTGTCGGCCGGAATGTCGGCTGGTCCAGAATCCGGCCACGTCGTTGGCCAGTGCGTCAAGGATTTCTTCCAGCCCACACTCTTTCGTCGGTGAAAAGCGTGACACGTCGAAGTTTGCGGACTTGATGGCGAGCGGCAGGGTTGGAATCGTGGGCACGAATTGCTTCGCCGCCGGCGTGTGATTTACCCCGCGTAGTTCGGCGGGCGCGGCGGGAAACGGGCTGACAAATCCACTCGCGGTCGTGCTCGTGTCGAGTATCGCCGCCAATTCGGCCCAGGAGTCCGGCGCGCTTGCTTCGCCCTCAAGGGATGGCATCGCGTTGAGGAAGTTGATCACGATCAACGCATCGATCGGGGTCACGAAGCCATCGCCGTTCACATCGTAGAAGAAGGGCACGGACAGCGCCGGCAGCGGCAGGCGGCCGCCGTCGAGGGAGACCGTGGGAAGGTTGAGCTCGTTGATAATGACCAGCGCATCGATGGGGACGACGGACAGATCGCCATTGACGTCCTTGGCCTGGACGGCGTTCTGCCAGGGGTGCAGCGTGACGGTGGTTTCGGCATCGGGATCCGCCGGCGCGGCCTCAACGTTCCCCACATTGTCGCTGGCCACGCTGAAGAAGCGATACGTGTGCCCAGGCTGGCCGGTGAAAACTTGCGACCTGGCGGTGGTGCCACCGGCCAACACGGTGAACGGCCCGCCGTTGTCGGAGACGAAGACGTCGAACGAACCGACGTCCGAGCCGTCCGGGTCGTCCACGCCGGACCAGTTCACGACAAAACTGATATTCTGCGTGGGCGGCAGCGCCGCGACGCTGCTGGTCGCTGGGGCAGCGTCAATGGTGTTGAAGATGGCCGGCGTGTCGAGCGGGGCGTTCGTGTCGAAGACGATGCGGCCTTGGGCGTCAAAGCGCGTGCCGGTGATCGCGCCAGCTTTTGCGCGAATGGTGTAGCTGACGAAGCCTTCCCCTATCGGAGCCACTCGGTTCGGCGGCAGGAATCCGATGCCCGGATCGACCGGCAGGTCGAACGTCGTCGTATCCACCGACGTGAAGGTCCATGTGGCCAGGCCGGTCAACGGGTTGAAGTCGGCGGTGATGTCGAGGAAGATGCCGAGCTGATCGCGCACGTCGAAGCGGGCGCTGAACGACTGCAGGCCCGGCGACACGGCGAACTCGAACTCTCCGAAGCTGATATTGCCCAGCTCGAATGTGCTGAAGTCGAGGTCGCTGTCGAGCTGTTGCGTGACGACAACGGTCTGGGCCGGCGCTGTCGCGCTGGCGATGTTCTCGAAATGAATCGTGTACGGCAGCGCGAAGTCCGGTGTGATGAAGCCGTCGTCGCCGAAGCCCCCCGGGCCGGTGATGTCGTTGGGATCGAGCGACCCAACCTGCTGTGTGGACGAATTGTCCTCGAAATCATTCGGAATCGGGAAAATATTCGGGCCACACGACCCAGGAGACAGGAGGCAACCTAAGAGTCCAGCAATAATCCCAATGCCTTCGCCAACCTTCTCATGCTCGGGGACGATGAAGGTGAAAAAGCCCAAGACCGGCATCACCACCCTACCTAGACCTGCCCAAGGAGTTCGTATTCTGACTATCTGTGTCACCTCTCGCTGCAAAGCTATACGGGCCTCTAATGCTACGCGCTCCGCGGTGTTCGCCACAGACGCTGGAGTATCCACGAAAAAATCCCTCATGTTTGCCCGCCCTTCGAGCGATACCCTTGCAAGCATATCCCTGACTGCGGCTAAGTCATCCACTGGATTCGCCAAACCCAACGGATCAATCCCACTCAGAGGATTGTTTGCCACATAGCGGTAGAGATTAATACCGCCCAGGATGTTGATCGGGTCCGCGCTGATGAATCGCCCGTCGCTGGATGAGTAGTACCGCGCCCGCATGAAATCGAGCCCATTGCCTTCGCGCTGGACGCCAAATTGACCGACGTACTCAAACGGGTTGGCAACCGTCTCCTGTGGCGTCGTAAGAGACTCGCCGAACGGGAGATAGCTGTATGTGTTGACGTAGCTACCGTCGTCGCCCGACAGGCCGGCGGTCGAGCCGACGGCGTCGAAGTCATAGAACGCCGCAGCGCCGTCCGCGCCAACCCGTGCCTCCAGCCCCAAGCCGTAGGCGTAATGCGCGAGGGCGGTACCCGTGCCGGTGTACTCGCCGACAACGTCGACCAGCCCGGTCGGGTCGAGCAGGTACTCGGTCCGTTGGCCGTTGTGGACGCTGGCGACGCGGCTGCCCAGCGCATCGTACTCGTAGGCCCAGGTGCCGGCCGGCGTGGTCACTCCAATCAGGCGTCCCTCATCATCGAACGTGTGACTGGTCCCGGTGGCTCCGCTTCCGACAGCGATCAGGTGTCCGTCGGCGTCGTAGCCGTAATTCGCCGCGCCGACGAGCGTGTACTGATCGAGCTGGTTCGTCGTGTAGGGAGTCGTGACGCCGTTCTGGGTCGTGCGAATTCGGTTGCCGGCCGGGTCGTACTCGTACTGCAGGTCCTGGTTGGGGATGCCGGCGTTGGTCGAGGCAAAAACGGCGTGGGTCAGTTGCCCCAAGGCGTCGTACTCGTAGGTCCAGCCACCGTCGAGGGTGGTCATCTGGGTCCGGCGGCCGAGGTTGTCGTAGGCGTAATCGAAGCGCGAATTCACGGCGCCGTCCGGCGCGTGGTTCAAGATTTGAGTTGCTTGGCCGGCGTCGTCGTGGTCATAGGTGGTAAAAGTGCCGTTGGCATTGTCCTGCCGGATCAGCCTTCCGACTGGGTCGTACGTGTAGCTCGCCAGCGCCGCGCCGGCGGCATCCCGCATGCTCGCCAGGCGGCCGGCGGCGTCGTAGGTGTAATCGACC
>CAZFLF010000386.1:0-6509 GCA_964519825.1 uncultured Pirellulaceae bacterium
GGATGCCGGCGTACGCGCTGATCGACTGGCTGCTCGCTCCCGGACGTTCACGAGCGAGCTGGAAGCCCCTTGCCCTCGTGCCCGCATTCCCACTTGCCTGGGGCGGATTCACCCTGGTCCGCGGTGCGAACATCGGCTGGTACCCGTACTTCTTCCTCGACCCGTATCAGGTGAGCGGACCGGCCGAGTTGGTCGCCTATAGCGCGACGGTTTTGGGCTTCATCCTCGCTGTCTCGGCGGGGCTCATCCTTGCGGCACGGTTTCTGCCGCGATCCGTGCGCCACGGCGCGCCCCGATCAGGACAACGACACTCGGCCACCGCAGCGTAGCGACTTTCCGCACATCGGTTCGGTGGTCGCGAAGTTTCGATCCGGCCCAGCATCGTTGCCCGGATATATCGCCTTGCCCGAAGTTGCGATTCGCAGCAGCACAAGTGGCGAGTTCAAACGATCACGGATGTCGCTCCGCGGCGGATGCGGCGGTTTCCTCGGCGCGAGATTCGATCCGCTGCCCGTCAACGGTGAACCGGGGACTCGCGATGCCATTCCGGCATTGGTGCTCCCCGAGCAGATTTCTCCTGAACGATTCGAAGACCGGGCGGCGCTCCTGTCTGTTCTGGATCGATCGCCCGCGTCGTCCGCCGCCACGTCCGCGTCTCAGACGTTGCGGCAACAGGCGGTGCTGCTCACCGGGTCGGCCAATCGAACCGGCCTGCCGGTCTTTTCCCTGGACGACGAACCCGCGGCACTACGCGACCGATACGGCCGGCATCGATTCGGTCAAACCATGCTGTTGGCGCGGCGGTTGGCGGAAGCACGCGTGCCGATGATCGGCATCCATTTCAACGAGATGACCGTCTGCGACGGCTGGGACACGCACAGCAAGAACTTCGAGGCGTTGCAAACCGAGTTGCTTCCGATGCTCGATCAGTCCCTCTCCGCCCTGCTGGAAGACTTGGATCGGCGCGGGCTCCTCTCCGAGACGCTGGTCGTGTGTTTGGGAGAATTCGGCCGCACACCGAAGATCAACGCCAACGCTGGCCGCGACCATTGGGGCGACTGCTCGTCCGCGCTCTTGGCTGGCGGTGGCTTGCGCGGTGGCGTGGTGCTCGGCGAGTCCGACAAACATGCCGCATTTCCGCTGGCTGATCGCGTCGATCCGGTCGATATCCACGCGACGATTTATCGTTGTCTCGGTATGGATCCTCGCGCACAGGTTTACGACGAATTGCAACGTCCGTGGGAAATCAGCACGGGCACAGTGCTTTCACGACTCATCGTTTAACCGCAAGCCGAAGGCGTGCGCTATTTCCATGTTGCGGCCCGCCAAAGCGCACGCCTTCGGCTTGCGGTTAAACGATAAGTTTCCGGGGGCTGACACCCACCCGGCTCGAGAAAGAATCTTCAATCTCGGATCCAGGAATGTTGATCGAAATCCCGCTGGTCGTTCCAGACGTGCCGATTCCAACCATGATTGGTGAGTTGGCTCGTGCAGGAATGCAGCGAAGCAAGTCCATTGACTGCTTTGATTTCGTTCCCAGTGACTTTTCGCTGATCTATCGTGTTTTGCACTCCATGCCGCGAGGATCCTGGTGCGAATGGGGCAGTGGCATGGGAATCAATACGGGAATCGCCTCGTTCTTGGGTTTCGAGGCGGTAGGCATCGAAATCGATCCACAGTTGGTGACTGCTTCGCGCGAGTTACTCTCCACGTTCGGCCTTTCCGCCACGATCCTTGCAGGCAGCTACTTTGAGATCTCTGTGAACGCCGACTTCTATTTCGTGTACTGCTGGCCCGGACAAATGTCGCAAGTGGAAGATCATTTCCTCGCCAGTGCACCTGATTCCGCGAAGTTGCTGATCTGTCACGGTGCCGAAGACGTGCGCTGCAAGGTGAAAGCCGTCGAGTAATCCGCCAATCAGAAGCTGACACGTTCCGTCGTTTTAGCCCGGAGCCAACGGTGATGGCGTGTTGTGGGCCGGGAGACATTTGACACACGGTCGCCGTTGACTTCGGGTTAAATGAACCTACGGACTTGCGCGACCGTTTGGGGTTGAGTGCAAGTTAATGCTTGCACTTTCCATGGAATTAGCACAGACTCTCTAGGGCCCTCCCGATCTGTTGCCCCCCACCTATGCGAGCCGTAGCGTCGTCGCGGGCGCTTCTCGAACAATCCCACCGGCTTGCACCTAGTTTCTCTTCCCCCCGCTCCGAGCCGTGCGTTTTGCGCGTCTTGATCCTTAATGAGGTTGTCGAAATGCCAATCCCCGTACCTAGACAGCTGACAGCTCGGCGCGCCATTCAGCGTCGCTCGCGTTCGCGTTTTCCGCGACGATTCCGTCCCCTTCTGATCGAACAATTTGAGCCGCGACTGCTATTGGCATCCGATTGGCAAAATCCATTCAACCCTCGCGACGTCACTGGGGACGGTATCGTTGTACCGCTTGACGTGTTGAACGCGATCAACGAATTCAACAATCGTGTTTACATCGACGAACAAGGGCGATTGCCGGACCGCAGCCCGTTTCCTAATGCTCCGTTTTACGATTTCAATGGCGACGGCACGCTGTCTCCCACCGCCGACGTGTTGCCAATCATCAATGCCTACAACAACGATGAGACTCCGCCGACGTTGGTAGTTGGCCTGGCAAACGACACGGCTCCTGGCGGGACGACGAACTCGGACCTACTCACAAAGGATGCCAGGCTGTCGGGCATGCTGGCTGACGCAACCGGAGTGTTAAGCTTTGTCGCTTCCGTCGACAACGGTGCCGAGCAAACGGTGACTGTGTCACGGGACGGTTCGTTTCAGTTTGACCCCGGCCTGGCAAGCGATGGTTCGCAAGACGGGCAGCATCGCGTGGAATTCGTGGCGACCGACGGACGGCGGAACGCGTCACTGCCGTCGGAATTCAGTTTCCAGTTGGACACCGTCGCGCCCCTCGCGCCGCAATTCGACCTGGCTCCCACATCGGATAGCGGCGTGCGAGGCGATCGAACGACCCGAGATGCGCGCGTAACGCTAGTGGGAACTGCGGATAGTAATGTGTACGTCACGGTTAATGGTCTGGGAGAAACGGTACTCAGCGCCGGGGATGGCACTTTTCGCGTTCCGAATGTGGCGCTGGCGCCTGACAGCAATTCCTTTTCTCTACAAGTGACCGATCTGGCGGGAAACGCCGGTATCGGGCAACAGAGTTTCACACGGAAGGAGGACGAATCGGGCACTTCGGATCCGGTGCTGCGGTGGAACCAGGCGCTGCTGGAGGCGATCCGGCTCGACGCCACGCCACCTCCAGCCGCCACACGTGGTATGGCGATGGTCAGCATTGCGATGCTGGATGTCGTCAATGCGGTTGAAGGAACTCCGAGCTACCTGGTTTCGCTACCCGCGCCGGCGCCGGAAAACATTTCGACGGAGGCGGCGATTTCGGCAGCCGCGTTTCGTGTTCTCAGTTATTTGTACCCAGGACAAGCGGCAGCGAACCAAGCGGTCCAGTCCGCGGCTTTGGCGGAGATTCCGGACGACGAAGCGGAGACGAACGGAATTGCGTTCGGAACACTTGTGGGCGACGCCGTGATCGCCTTGCGCGCTCGTGACGGCTGGGACACCTTCGTCGATTACGTTCCAGGAAACCAACCTGGCGATTGGCAAGAGACGGGGCCCATGTTCGACGTGGCCTTGGCACCGCAATGGGGTCAGCTCACTCCGTTCGCGGTGAGTGACGTCGAAGCTCTAACGCCAGCCGGTCCCCCCGCGCTCACCAGCCAGGAATGGGCCGACGATTTTAATGAAGTGAAGGCCATTGGCTCAGGCACCGGCAGCACGCGCACGGCAGACCAGACTCAGATCGCCCGCTTTTGGGCGGATGGCTCGGGCACCTACACACCGCCGGGTCACTGGAACCAAATTGCCGCCCAGTTCGCCACAGCGCAGGGACTGAGTGTCGGTGAGAATGCGCGATTGTTCGCGATGCTGAACGCGGCCTTGGGTGATGCGGCCATTGTCTCGTGGAACGCCAAGTACACGTATGACTTCTGGCGACCAGTCACGGCCATCCAGCAGGCCGTCGACGACGGCAATGCGGAGACAACCGCTGATGCGGCTTGGACTTCATTTCTGATTACACCACCGTTCCCCGAATACACATCGGGACACAGCACCTTCAGCGGCGCGGCCGCCGAGATCCTGACCGCCTACTTCGGCGACAACCAACCGTTCACGACTACGTCGCTTGGCCTGCCCAATGTCACCCGCAACTTCACGAGCTTCCAGCAGGCGGCCGAGGAAGCCAGCAAGAGCCGCATTTACGGCGGCATCCACTTCAATTTCTCGGGCGAGGATGGCCTCACATCGGGTCGTGCGATCGCGCAAGAAGTACTCGACCGGTTTACCGTGGCCGACGACACCCGCGCTCCGCAGATTATTTTCCTCTCGCCGCCAAACACGACGGTCGACGCAGAAAATCCAACCGTGCAGGGTTGGGCGATCGACAATTTGGCTGGCGTGGCCAGTGCCGAGGTACGACTCGATGACGGAACGTACAAACCTCTCACGCTGGACGCCGGCGGTCGCTTTCAATTCACTCCAACCTTTCCGCTTGACGGCTCCCGCGACGGCTTGCACGTGCTCCAATTCCGAGCCTTAGACAAAGCGGGCTTGCAATCCGGCGAGTTTCATTTCACGTTCACGCTCGATACGCAACTGCCATCGATCACGGTTACTTCGCCAACCGAATTGGAAAGCATCACTGCGGCTCAGCGTCTGGAGGGAACGGCCAGCGGGACCGGCTCGAATCTGGTCGCGCTCACGTATCAAATCGACGCCGGAGCGCAAATGCCCATGAGCTTCAATCCCGCGGGCGGCAGTTTCAGCCAGCCGCTCGACTTGTCTCAAGTTACAGCCGGCGAGCACACTCTGGTGGTCACAGCCCGCGACGCCGCTGGATTTGAAACGACGAGCACCATTCACTTCACACTTGGCGAAATGATTCCGCTGACCGTCACTTCCCACACCCCGCTTTCTGGCGCGAGTGACGTCGGCAGCACGTTTCGTCCGCAAGTCTTCTTCTCACGCTCCATCGATCCGGCAACGCTTAACGCGAACAACTTTTTCGCCACCGATACAACCGGGGCCAAAGTGCCCGCGACGATCGTCCCAGCGCAAGACGGCAACTTTGCTTGGCTGTTTTTCACGGAGCCACTGCCCGGCGGTTCGACGATCAGCATTCATGTGAACGGCGACACGATCCTCGCGGCGGATGGGACAAAGCTCGATGCCGACGGCGAGGGCACGGCGGGTGGTGAGCTGATCTACCGTTACGAAACAGTCAGCCTCGCGCCGTTACTCGGAACGAGCCTCTCTGGCCGGATCGTCGATCCCGGCGTGGACCTGAAGCCCATGACCTTCGACGACATCCGCGCCGGTGCCGACGGAGTATTGCACACGCCGGACGACGTGTTCCTGAACCCGATCAAGCATGCCAAGGTATTCATCTTGGGCTTGGAGGACCAATTCGTTTTCACCGATGACAATGGCTTCTTCTCGTTCACTTCCGTTCCCGGCGGCAACATCAAGCTGGCACTCGACGGCAACACCGCGACCAACGCACCCACAGGCGTCTACTGGCCAGAGATGGTCATGGACCTCGACATGGAAGTCGGTCGCGCCAACACAGTGATGGGCACGATGGGGACGCGCGAAGAACGCGAAGCAAACTTGGACCGAACCGAGGTCTATCTGCCGCGCCTGCAGAAAAGCATTTTGACGACGCTTAGTCCCGATCTCCCGACCGTCATTTTGGCCGATCCGATTTCCGCTCCCGATCTTACCCCAGAACAGCGCCAGCATCTGAAGCTCGAAGTGCAACCGGGGAGTGCGTTGGACATCAATGGTCAACCGCTTCCCAATGCTCCGGTGGGATTCAGCACGGTCCCACCGCAACTCGTCCGTGAGATGCTCCCAGCGGGCTTAATGCAGCTCTCCGGTACCTTGACGGTTCAGGCACCCGGCGTGGCATCATTCTCACCGCCGATCAAGTTGACGTTCCCGAACATTTACAACGCCGCTCCGGGATCACAACTGCCGTTCTATTCGTTTGATCACACAACAGGTCGGGTGGTGATTGAAGGAACGACCACGGTATCGGCGGACGGTAAATATGCGGTCACGGACCCCAACAACGGAATTTCACATCCCGGCTGGTTTGGCCCGACGCCGGCGGGGACTCCAACCGGAGGGGACCCAGGCGAGCCATGTCAGACGCCTAACGACGGTGCAGCGCTAGGGCTGGCGGCGGCGGCGGAAGTGGGTATTGCGGGCTTCGAACTCGCGGTCGGCATTGCTAGCGTGTACGACACGGTCACAACTCTTGCGGAAATCGCGACGGGGGTAGAAGTTCCTGGAGTGCCGTTGGTCGACCTCATCCTGGGGTTCGATAACGTGACAAGCATCACCCAAAGCTTTATTAACGCCTACAACACGCCTGCGGATTCGTTTGCCGGTGCTG
>CAZFLF010000387.1:0-6500 GCA_964519825.1 uncultured Pirellulaceae bacterium
TCGCTCGGTTCGTAGGCCTGGGCCAGCCCGAAATGAATGTCAGGATCCGTGGCGGCGAGTTTGAGGGCCTTCTCGAACTCCTCGGCCGCGAGGGCATAATCATGCTTCTCCAGCGCCAGTTGTCCGGCCGCGAGAAACGCCTCGGCGTAATCGGGCTGATTCTTTTTCACGATCGTGAATGTGGCGTCCAGGACTTGTTTGGCGTCGATACCGCGACTGATATAGAAGCGACCCAGCGTGATGCGGCTGGGCGGGTCGCTGTATTTCCACGCCGCCCCCGATACCAGCTCATCGATCTCGCTCAGCAACTTTGTCGCGCGGGCCTCGTCATCGACCAAGCGACAGACCGATGCTCCCAACCACCTGAGGCGCACACTCGTACTGAATCGCCCCAAGGCCTGGTCGAGCGTGTGGCGGGCGGCGAGATACCGGCCGAGTGCCAGTTCGGATTGGATTTTAAGCAATCGCCACGTTTCACTGAACTCGCCCGCCTCGATCGCCTCGTGCGACATTTCGGCACATGCATCGTATTGTCCGGTGCGATACAACTCGACAGCCGCCGTCAGCTCCGCGGCCTGCAGGCAAGACGAGCAGAGCCACGCGACCGTCGTCACGCCAACGAGAATCCGGATCTTGGCTCGCTCCACACTCAGCATTGAATCCAACGATTCCACGGACTAAGTCGCTTCCTTGCAGCAATTCCAGAACATGGCAACCACCGCGACATTCTATTCTGATGGGAGCCGGAAAAGAAACACCGCTCAGCGACGATAGTTCTTCAGTGACATCGGACGGATCGGTCGGATCCGACTGATCGGTCTTAGCCATCGGAGTCAACTCCACCGAGGATACGCCACTTGCCCTGGAATCGCCACGCGAGTGTGATAGAGCGTCTTCCCCGCTGTGATGTACAGGGTTCGTCCGTCCGCCCCACCGAACGCCAAGTTGGTAATTACATCTTCAAACACCGGGATGCGCCCCTCCCAGTTTCCGTCGGGCGAAAAGACATGCACTCCGGGAGGAACCTCCGCGGTCTCGTGGGGACCCCGGGGATGAGTGATACCCGCAGCGATGTACAAGTTGCCGGCGATATCGAGCCGCATTCCGTCCCCTCCGCGTCCCGGCGCGAAATCGATCATGCAATGTTGCTCGCGTGGATGGCCGCGTTCATCCAGATTAAACCGCCAGATTTTGCGATTACCACCAATCACCGGGCAGCTATCCACGATGTACAACGTACGACAGTCTTGCGTCACCGCAATGCCGTTGGGCCGTTGGATCGTGGGCTGATCCAGTATGCGATGGACTCGGCCGTCGAGGTCGATGCGATAGACTCCTTCAATAGTCATCTCCATGTCGGACCGATCGCCGTAGCGTGGGTCAGTAAAGTAGATTCGGCCGAGTCCGTCGATGCAGATGTCGTTCGGCGAGTTGTATCGCACGCCGTCGTAGCGTTCGGTCAACACCTCGTATTCGCCAGTTGTCAGGTTCGAGCGCGTCACACGGCGAGCCCCGCCGGGCCCGAACTCGGCCCCTTCGCAATGATACAACCGGCCTTGCTGGTCAAAGGTCTGGCCGTTCGTGCGTCCGCTCGGTGCGCGGAACACCGTGCGAATCCCGTCAGGTGCCAATTTTAAGATCCGGTTGTTTTCGATGTCGGAGAAATAGACGTTGCCATGCTCGTCGACAGCCGGGCCTTCGGTAAAGGCAATGGACGTGGCGGCAAGAGGACGCGGCTCCGTCGCGATTTTTGGCAGGGTGCCAGATCCGAAGGGTGTTGCCATATTCTCACTTGCTCGAAGTTGAACCACGATCGTCACTACTCAGCTTCGGCCCAGATCCGCACTTCTCCATCGTCGTCCAACTCGATGTGGACGACATTGGGGCGACAACAGACCGGGCAATCCTCGACATACTGTTGCTCGGACCCGGCCGACATGTCGACCTGGATGACGATTTCTTCGCCGCAAGAGTCGCAAATGTAACTGATTTCGTCCTGCATCTTTTCAAGTAGCTCCCGGCCGCTGGACGGGACCGAAAACGATTCACACTGCCAAATCCCCGATGTTCCGCGAGGCGGCGGAACCTGCTTACTCTGGAAACCGAGACAAGAACATAAACCGTGCAATGCATGGGAGTCGATTGCCCACCGTGCGGAACTGTCACCCCGGTTCGCTACAATGATCACATGACACGCGTGAGAACTGAGACTTTTTACTTGCTGATGGTATTCTTGCTTGCCACTTTCGTCCTGAATTGGTTGTGAGACTGGACCGGATTGAAATTCACGAAACGAAAGAACTGAGTTTCATGACTCTGCCGCTGCTTCCCGACGATCGCCGTCCCGTTTTGCGGCCGCCGCGTTTTGGCTTGCTCTCGCTGCTGGCGGGAATCGCGGTGCTCAGCGTCCTATTCGCAGTCAGTCATTACTTTGGAACCTATGGCGCCGCGATCGCGATCCTCTTTGTGTTGTGCGTGGTGGCACATGTTGTCGGCAATGCGTTGGGGACGAAATTGCGCGACTTCGGCGACACGCCGGTTGAAGCCGACGGTTCCCCCGCGCAACGATTACCAGTCGCACGCAAGCCGACAGCCGCCGATTTCGCACCGCTGACTCGGCTTCGCGAGCGTTATTCGCTCGGTAAGCGAATCGTCGTCATCACGAGCTTAGGGGCGGCGGCAGGCGGACTAGTGGGGTACTTTGGTGTCCAGTGGTTGGCCGATGACCAGACCGCGTGGCACGTGTTCGGCTTGGGGGCCGTGGCCTGTGCTGTATTAGGAGGAATCTGGACGTTTGCCGCGGCCAGCTTTCTGCAGGTGACGTTGGGTGAGTTCCTCCATGCTCGTCGTGGTTCCCGCCAACCTTGACCTTCAAGATGACCAATCTCGAGCAGTCACCGCGTCTGCAACGACTTTCGCGCAACGCCGCTGGATTCTTCGCTGGCGGGATCATCGGGCTAATTGCAACGGTAATCGTATGGCGTGGATTGTCTGGTGAGAGTGCAATTCCGCCTCTCACCGCCGCCGACTGGCAGCAGGCATTCCGCCAATGGGACAGCGCCGGCGTGCGAGACTACGACGTTGAAGTTGCCGTAACCGGCCGGCAAGCGGCGACCTATTCCGTCCAAGTTCGCGATGGCCAGGTGTCGAGCGCGACTCGCAATGGCGAACCGCTGCCGCAGCGACGCACGTGGACGACGTGGACCGTGGAGGGAATGTTCGAGACGATTGCCCGCGACTTGGAGTCCGTGGAACGGCATGCAACGGGTCGCGCGGAATCGAATACACCCCAGCTACAACTGCGCGCCGCATTTCATCCGGAGTTAGGCTTCCCGCAACATTATCTGCGCACCGAAATGGTACGCTTCGGCTCTAATCCGGAAGTCTCCTGGCGGGTTGTGAAGTTCGTCCGGCATTAATTTGCAACTTCTAGCGGATCGTTATTACGGACCGTGGACTTTCCCGGCTTGCTTCGACATAGTGTTGGCCACTTAATCGCCGCTAATGACCGTCATCGTGTCGAGGAATCACGCCATGTTTGCCCGCTTGCTTCGCTTCGCTCCAGGCATCTTTCTGCTGGCCGTGTGTCCGTCTCTAGTGACTGCGGACGATGCGGCGCCGATGTTCGATTTGATCGTGCGCGGCGGAACGGTGTATGACGGAACCGGGAGTGCGCCGCGAGCAGTGGACGTAGGCGTGCGCGGAGATTCGATCGTTGCCATCGGCGACTTGGCTGCGGCCGCCTCGAAACAAACGCTCGATGCCCACGGATTCGCCGTCGCACCAGGTTTCATCAACATGCTGAGCTGGGCCACGGAATCGTTGCTGGTTGACGGCAACAGCCAGAGCGACATTCGCCAGGGAGTCACGCTCGAGGTCTTCGGCGAGGGATGGTCGATGGGGCCGTTAACCGAGGCGATGCGCCGCGAAGAATTGCAAAGCCAGGGTGATATCAAATACTCGATCCCCTGGACGACCTTGGTGGAGTACTTGGAATATGTCGAGCGGCATGGGACGTCGGCGAACATTGCCTCATTCATCGGCGCGACGACACTCCGCATTCACACCGTCGGCTTTCAGAATCGACGCCCAACTCCCGAAGAACTGGAAACCATGCGCAGGTTGGTGCGGCAGGAAATGCAAGCCGGCGCGCTGGGCATCGGTTCATCGTTGATCTACGCTCCAGCCTTCTATGCCGACACGCAGGAGTTGATCGAGCTGTGTAAAGTCGCAGCACAGTACGACGGAATGTATGTTTCGCACATTCGCAGCGAAGGGAATCGGCTGCTGGAATCCGTCGACGAGCTGATTCAAATTTCGCGCGAGGCGAACATCCCTGCCGAAATCTATCATCTCAAGGTGGCAGGGGCTGAAAACCGGCCAAAGCTGGCCAAAGTGGTGCAAAAGATCGAAGCGGCTCGCGACGCGGGACTGCACATCACCGCCGACATGTACACCTACACCGCCGGCGCGACGGGACTCAACGCCGCGATGCCGCCGTGGGTCCAGGAAGGGGGCTTTGCGCGGTGGAAGGACCGTTTGCGAGATGCAGCGACCCGTGACAAGGTCATCCAGGAAATGCGCACACCGACCGACGCTTGGGAAAACTTGCTGCTCATGGCCGGCTCGGCCGAAAAGGTGTTGCTCGTCGGGTTCAAGAATCCCGACCTGAAGCACTTGACGGGCAAATCGTTGGCCGACGTCGCACGTCAACGCGGCAAGTCACCCGAGGAAACCGCGCTGGATCTTGTTATCGAAGATGACAGCCGCATCGAGTGCGTGTACTTCTTCATCAACGAAGAGGATGTGAAGCATAATATCGCCTTGCCGTGGGTCAGCTTCTGCAGCGATTCCGCGTCGCTGGCGCCGGAGGGAGTGTTCCTGAAAAGCAATCCCCACCCCCGCGCCTACGGCAGTTTTGCCCGACTGCTCGGCAAGTATGTACGTGAGGAACGGGTCATTCCCTTGGAGACGGCGATCCACAAATTGACCGCCTTGCCCGCCCAAAATCTCGGAATCCGTCGTCGCGGACTGATCGCGCTCGGCTACTTCGCCGACCTGGTCGTATTCGACCCAGGCAAGATTCAGGACCACGCGACGTACGAACAGCCGCACCAGTACGCCACGGGAATGCGAGACGTGTTCGTCAATGGAATCCAGGTCCTGAAGGACGGCGAACACACCAACGCAAAGCCCGGACGGTTTGTACGTGGGCCGGGATACTTTCGCGCCAACGAGCGGCGGAAGAAGGTCGAGCTAAATGACGAGGGGCGCCGCACACACCAGGCGAGTTTCGTGTTCGATGGCCACAACGACTTGCCGTGGGAGTTGCGTAAACAGGCGTCCTCGTCGTTCGCGAAACTCGATATTTCTCAGCCGCAAAAGGGTTTGCAAACCGATATCCCGCGCTTGCGGAAAGGGAACGTCGGAGCACAGTTCTGGTCCGTGTATGTGCCGGCTGAAACCGCCAAGCAGGGAGTCGCGCTACAACAAACTCTGGAACAGATTGAGCTTGTTCATGCCATGATCAAGCGGTACCCGGATGTATTCGAACTGGCGCGCACCGCCAGTGATGTGGAGCGTATTCAACACGCCGGCAAGATCGCCTCCTTGATTGGTGTTGAAGGGGGGCATGCGATTGACAATTCGATCGAGAATCTGCGGCGATTGCGCCGACTCGGTGCGGCGTACATGACGCTGACCCACTCGGATACCCTGTCCTGGGCCGACTCCGCGACCGATGTCCCCCAGCATGGCGGTTTGTCGCCGTTTGGTGAAGAAATCGTCCGCGAAATGAACCGCCTGGGAATGCTTGTTGATATCTCACACGTTTCGCCGGCAACGATGAAGGACGCCTTGCGAATCTCGACAGCGCCGGTCATTTTCTCGCATTCGTCAGCTCGAGCGATCGCCGATCATCCGCGCAATGTCCCCGATGACGTGCTGCGATTGACGGCGCGGAACGGCGGCGTGGTGATGATCAATTTCTTTTCCGGCTTCATCGTCGATTCGTCTGCGAAGCAAATGTCGGAGATGTTTGCGGTACATCGAAAAATGCGTGAGCAGTTTCCGAACGACGAAGACTATCAAAAGGCCCGAAAACGTTGGCAACTGGAGAACCGGATGGACCAAGGTACGTTGCACGATCTGGTGGATCACATCGATCACATTGTGCGGGTGGCTGGGATCGATCACGTGGGACTGGGTTCGGATTTCGACGGTGTGACGTCTCTCCCGACACAACTCGACGATGTTTCGACTTATCCCGTCATCACTCAGGAGTTGCTCAATCGCGGTTACACACCGGAGGAAATCCACAAGATTCTCAGCGGCAATATACTCCGTGTGATGCGGGCTGCGGAAAAGATCGCGTCGCAAAATTGAGATGTACGATGGCCTTCCAAGGCCGTCGTAATACGGTCGGCCTTGAGGGCCGGCTTCAAGTAGGGCCGTTTACGGCCCTTTGTCGCGAAGCGTGTTCGGCCCGGCGTTGACGCCGG
>CAZFLF010000388.1:0-6489 GCA_964519825.1 uncultured Pirellulaceae bacterium
GTCGAATGGGCGGCGATGCAGTTTCTGCGCGAATCGATGCAGCGCCGCCGGCGGATTATGCAGATCCGCGATCTCCTGCTCATGCTGCTACGCACCGCGGCGGTCTTGTTTTTCGGTTTGGCATTGGCCCGCCCCTTCTTCGCCGCGCGGCAGGAGCAACTAGACGCCGGCCAGCCGATTCACGCCGTCCTCCTGATTGATAACAGTTTGAGCATGGGCTATCAGACGCTCGAAGGCACGCTGCTCGAACGGGCCAAACAGCGCGCCGCTGCATTTATCGAGCGTCTCCCGGTCGGCAGCCGCATCTCGGTGCTCCCTTTGTGTGGCTCGGAGCATGGATCCAGCCCGGAGCCGTTCGATACCAAGCCATTCGCTTTGGAAGCTTTACAACGGGTGGCGGTGGTCGACCGCTCGATAAGTTTCCGGCTGGCAGTGAACGAGGCCCGTCGCGCCGCCGATTTGGTGACCGATCTGGCTCAACGGTTTGTCTTGTTCAGCGATCAACAGCGGACGAACTGGAGCGACCTCGCGGTCCTGGGCCAGCAGCAGTTGCCGTCGATGCAGTTGGTCGATGTCTCCGACACAGAATGGGAGAACACCTGGATTGCAGACGTGCGCGTGCCGGACGGCGTGGCCGACGCGGAGACACCGACCACGATCCAGGTCATCGTTCGCCACCACGGACGTGAGCCACGGAGAGACGTGCGAATCGCGCTTTGGGTGCGCGAGCAGGAAGTCGACTCGCAAATTGTCTCATTCGATTCCGCGGACGCGACGCGCGAAGTGACTTTCGAGTACACATTGCGCGACGTTCAGCCCGAGCCGGCTCGACCCGAATTTGTGCCAATCAAAGTTGTGCTGTCGCCAGATCGGTTGGTGGAGGATGACGAGCGGCATCTGCTGGTACCCGTAGTTGCGGCGTTACCCGTCGTGTTTGTCGATCAGTACGGTAGTGAAGAAGATCCCGCGCGGAATCGGTTGGGGGAAACTCGCCACCTGCGGCACTTGCTTGCGCCCACGACGGCGCGCGGTGACGCCGCACGGCAATTGATCCAAGTGCGCCATCTGCAGATTGGCGAACTGGACCGCGATACGTTGGCAGACGCACGGCTTGTCGTGATCGCTGGCGTTTCCGATCCGGGAGAACAAGTCACGCTGCTGCACGAGTATGTTGAACAAGGTGGGCAGCTGGTGATCGCGGCCGGTGCGGAATTCGATCCGTTCGCTTGGAGTGCGGCTGGGTGGCGCGACGGAGACGGCATTCTCCCACTGCCGCTGTTACCGGAGTTGCTGGGCGCGCTGCCAGATGCCGTTGGGCGTGATCTCAAGCCCATGTTTCTGTCGTATGAAAGCCTCGGCCAACATTCGTATTTTCAGTTGGCGGGTAATTCAGAAGACGACTTGCGCGACTTGTATGCCGAACCGTTTTTCTTTCAAGCGGTACAGGTGGACGTGAGTCCGGCGGCAGTCGCAGCCGCGACGAAAGCATCTGCCACGCCCTCTGGCGACACGGGACCGACGTGGTTGCTGTGGTCGCCACCGGAAACGGACGAGCAATCCACCTTGCAGGCCGGCGGGACGGCAGGACCGAAGAATAAGCAGACGGGCGAAACACCGGTCGCGAGTCCAACTGGATCGCGAGTTCCCCGTGATTTTCGTCCGAAGGTGCTGGCTCGCTTCACCAGCGAGACGGGTCCGGCGTTCTTGGTGGAGCGACCGTTGGGCCGCGGCCGCGTCTTATTCGCGGCGAGTGGACTCCTGTCGAGTTGGAACACGCTCCCCAAGACCAACGCGATCGTGATGTTCGATCGAATCCTGCGGTCGCTGATGCAAGCGACCTTGCCGGCGCGGAATTACGGCGGCGTCGAACGACTTGCAGTGCCGCTCCCCAGTGACGCGCGCGAGGATCGGATTGTGCTCTTTCGGCCGGACAAAGGCGCGATCAGCGAGTCGCTCGACACCGGCTTTCTGCGGACCGATCAAGTCGGTGTGACGATTGAACATCCGCTGTCGCGTGGACTTTATCGGTTGCAAGCACTCGGATCGCAAGCCGCGTCGCCTGGACAATCGGATCCTCCGCCTCGTTGGCAGCTCGAACTCGTTGTCAACGGCGACGAGGCCGAATCCGATCTGGAACCACTCGATCGTGGATTCTTCGAACAGCAAGCCGCGGCGGAGCATTTGCGGTGGATTGGCGCCAACGAAGAAATCAGTTTGGCCGGGGCACGCATTCGTGGCCAGGATCTGTGGTGGTGGCTGGCGCTGGTTGTGTTCGTGCTGTTGTTGGTGGAATTGGCGGTCATCGTATGGCCGGCGTTGACTGAGAGAACGCACTCGGGGCTGCCCCAAGCCATTGACAATAACTGATTTTGCCTGATCCGACCGATCCGACCAATCCGACTGATCTGAGATTTGAAATCTGGAGGAGTGTTAATGTGACCAAACTTCTTGGCTGGCTGTTCGGCATCGAGCGAGTGTCGTCGATCGACGAGATCGATTTCGCTCTCGCCGCGCCGTGGGTCCAGCAGAATGTATTTTGGTTGTTCCTTGCCATAGCGGGATTGTTGTTCTTGGCGGTGGCTTTCTATCGGCGGTTTCAAACCCGCGGAACGAATAGTACTCGCACAATCTTGGGTGTGATGCGCGGCTTGTTGCTGACGCTGTTGCTGCTGACTCTGGCCGCGCCTGTACTGCGAGTAACGTTAACCAGCATTCGCCCGCCGACGCTGTTTCTAGTCTTCGACGGCACGGACAGCATGGCAATCCAGGATCAATGGACCGACGAGCAGAGAGGGGCTTTGTTGGCCGCTGTCGGCGTAAATGCGGCGCCGAACCGATCGGCCGATTCATTGCCCAAGTCTCGGGCGGATTTTCTGCGGGCGATGATCGAGCGTGAGTCTGCTAACATCTTCACCCAATTGCAGCAAGCCAACGGTGCGCGGCTGGAGGCGTTCGTTTTTGACGGGCATGCGACCAGCCACTTGCGGCGGCTTTCCGGCGATCCCTCGTCCAAGGAGCTGCCGACGCGCCGCTGGTCCGAGCAACTCACGACGACTGGTCAAGTCTCTGCATTGGGCGCGGTGTTAAACGACTTGCGGGAGCAGTCGGGAACCACAAATCTCGCGGGAGTCGTGTTGTTCAGCGACTTCGCGCACAATTCCGGACCGTCACCGATCGGCGATGGAGCACGGTTGGCAAGCCGCGCAGTTGGCGTGCCCATTCACACCGTGGGTCTCGGCGCCGTTGAAACACTCGATGTGGCTATTGAACTGCAGACCGATTTGAAAATGAAGAAGGCCGAGCGCAGCAGCATCCTCGCCAAACTGCGACAAACCGGCCTCAACGACCGTCCAGCTCAGGTCAAGCTCGTCGCGCGCCGATTAAGCGGCGGCGAAGCGGGTGCGCCGAGCGAGGAGTTCGTGATCGGCGAGACCAGTGTGATGCTGACCTCGTCCGTCGAAACCGCCGAGTTCCCATTCACGCCCCAAGAATCCGGCTTGTTTGAATTCGTCGCTTCCGTAGAGCCGCTCGATGGTGAATCGGCCCACGACAACAACGTTGCCAAGCGGCAGGTCAACATCATCGACGATTACTTGCGCTTGATGTTCGTCGCTTACGAACCAGACTGGGAATGGCGATTCGTGAAAGAAGTTTTCCACCGAGACAAGCTGGTGGGAATGGACGGCTTTCGGACGTTCCTCGGCTCGTCCGACCCCCGGGTGCGGGAGTCAAACGTACTGTTTCTCGAAACGCTGACACCGAAAAGGTCGGAGTTCTTCCGGCAAGACGTTGTGTTCTTGGGTGACATGCCGGAGTCGGCGGTTACCACGCGGTTCGCCGAAATGGTTAAGGAGTTCGTCGGCAACCTCGGGGGCGGATTGGTTGTGATCTCGGGGCCGCGATTTGGTCCGCGCGAACTGCAGGGGACGCCGCTCGCCGACTTGTTGCCGGTAGTGGTCGATCCAAATGCACGGCTGCGCGACGAACGACCGTTTCGACCGCGACGCACGGCTCACGCGTCGGCCTATCCGTTCATGCGGCTCGGCGAATCCGATACCGAGAACGAAAAGGCTTGGAACAACCTCGACGAGGTGCCGTGGTACCAGCCGGTCGCGGCACTGAACGATCAGGCGATTGTGTTGGCGGAACATCCGACCGATAAACTGGCCGACGGCAAGACGCCGCAGCCGCTCATTGCGACTCGGCAATTTGGTCGCGGAGAAGTCGTGTACCTCGGATTCAATGAGATGTGGCGACTGCGGCGCAAGTACGGCGAACAATACTACCGCCAGTTTTGGTCGCAAATGATCTATCGGTTGGGGATGAGTCACGCGCTCGGGGCTGCCAAACGATTCGTTCCTCGCGTCGATCGTCAGGTATTTCGCGTGGAGGACAAGGTGACGTTGACCGTGGAAGCTTACGACGAAAACTACGAACCGCTAACCGCCGAGGATTTGCCGGAAGGTGGATTGAGCGCGGAATTGGTCACACCGGAGCGCAACGGCGCGGCGGCGCAAGTCACTACAATCACGGTGCCGCTGTTGCGCAACGGCGTTTGCGAGACGCGGTTTCCCGTGTATTCGGCCGGTGAGTATTCCGTCCGCGTGACCGATCCAATCACAGGGCAGATTGAGGAGCGACGCTTCGAAGTCACCGATTCGTCCGCCGAACGCCGCCGAGCTGTGCGCGACTTGCGAATTCAAGAAGAAATCGCTCAGCAGTCTGGCGGCCGGTCCTACGACCTGCTGACCGTCGCAAATCTGCCGCAGGACGTCAAACTCGAACCGCTAGTGGAAAAAAACACTCGCAGCCATCCATTGTGGAGCACGCCGCTTTGGTTCATGCTCGTCGTGGGGCTGATGCTGGGCGAATGGGTGACGAGAAAACTGCTGTTCATGAGTTGATAGCTCTGCGCCTCCAAAACCTCAAATCTCACATTCCACATTTAAGAATCCTCGATGAGTCAGTTGACCGTCCTGCAACATCGCCTTTCTGCCTTCCGGCATCGCCGCCAACTGGTCCGCTGGGGAATGGCTTGGTCAGCGTTTATTGTCGCGGTGCTCGGGACATTGGCGGCGATCTTCGCACTGGATGTTGGATTTGAGCTGAGCGTCGCACAGCGCGTAGCGATCTTTGCGCTTGGCGTGGCTGCGATTGTTTGGACGACCAGGCGTTTCGTACTGTCGTGGCTGGGTGTGCGCGAGACGGAAACCGACGTGGCATTGTTCGTGGAACGACAGCATGGAATCGACAGCGATCTGGTGGCGGCGTTGCAATTTGACCGAACGGGGTCCGAGCGATGGGGTTCGCGAGATTTGCAAGCTGCAGTTGTAACTCGGATTGCCGACCTGAGCCGACAGCTCGACGTGTCTCACGGGATGGACTACGCGCCGCTGATTCGTCGCTCGCGGCTGTTGGGGGCAACCGTGGTTGTCTCGTTGGTGATTGCAGTTTTGTTTCCTCGGCATGTGGCGGTTTTCTTTTCACGGCTGCTCCTGTCCGAGCGGCACTATCCGAGCGACACCACGATTGAAATGATCGCGGTAAATGGCGCCACAGTGTGGGAATGGAACGCGATGAGTGCTCGCCCGCGCGAAGTGTGGTCTGCCAAGAACCGCCCGGTGACATTTCTCGTTCAATGCAGCGGCTCGTTGCCGGAATCCGGCGGCATCGATTGCCGGTCGCTGCTCCACGGCACGTCGCGAACGTTGGAATTGCGACGTTTGTCGGTTGACGAACTCGCGGCGCGGCTGCAGAAATCGCCGGCGGTTGCGGATGGCAAGTCGGCATACTATCTCGCCGAAATGCCGCGACTGGTCGAGGAATTTGCTTATACGCTGCGGCTGGGCGACGCTTGGACTGACTCGGCACACATCCAGATGATCGAGCCACCGACGGTCGAGCTGGGCGTACAGGTCGCGTCCCCTGAGTACGCCGCAGCCGCGAATGCTTCGCAGCCATCGCCGCGGCATCTCGCCGTGCTCGAAGGTTCGCGCGTTTCGCTCAGCGTGCGGTGTCTCAACCAAAAACCACTCGAATCGGCGACGATCAAACTCGACGGAGGGGGTGCCGTCAGCTCGCACGCGTTCGTCAACGAATCGGGTGATCGATTGAGTTGGTCGCTTCCTGCCGATACGCCACTGGCGCGTGTGACGCAGGAGATTCGCTATGAGGTCCAAGTCGTTGACCGTGACGGACTGGGCTTGGAGTCTCCGCTGCAGGGATTTGTGCAACTTAAGATCGATCGCCCGCCGACGGCGGTTGCCTCCGCCGTGCATCGAGTGGTGTTGCCGAACGCCAAGCCCGTGATTGAATACCGGATAAATGACGACTACGGAATTGCGACCGCGGTCCTCCAAGGGCGGATTGAGCGACAGCAAGTTCGCACTGAATCGCCAACCGACACGACTGATGGCAACCCGGACGAACGGATCAATCTGAAGATTCCGCTCGACCCATCGCCGTTGATCGGCCAGAATCTGCCGAAGC
>CAZFLF010000389.1:0-2814 GCA_964519825.1 uncultured Pirellulaceae bacterium
CCACTAAACCCCTGAATCTCCTGATGGCGCGATCCGACGCGATTTGCCAGCGCCTGCCGCAGCCGCCAGATTCTATGCACTCAACGATACATGCCGTGTCGACTGCACCAGTCAGCGTTCAGGCAACGAAAGGAGTGATGGAATGATCACCTAATCCGAGTGGGTCTCATTTTTTTTTCTTTTGAATCCCGCGCGGCGGAGATTCGTACGAGCGCCGTAAGTGGGTTGCGTTGGGACACGCGGGACGACTCCGGACGGACGTTCCAGGGTTTCATACGCAACAAGTCCGAAGTGGTGCATGGTGATCGTATCGACAGGACCGCACGGTGGAAAATACCTAAGGTATTCCTCCATGCAAGACGCCATGATCGCCAATTCCGACACACCCAAGAACTTCATAACCGTACGGCTTGCAGCGCTGGCGATCTGACCGTCCGGCTGGTCGTCTTCGCCGTCGCCGTCGAAGCATTGTAGTGGATGCATTTGTTTTGGGTGCTGAAGGTCGGATGCGAATCGACGGGGCGCCATGAATGAGTTGCCGCGACACACTCGAAGCCGTCCGCTGCGCCCAGGCCGAGTTCGACAAGCACCAGCCGCAAGTGGTCGTGGGATCGAGCCGCGGCGGCGTTTTGGCAATGAACCTCAAATCCGGTGATACGCCGTTGGTTCTGTTGTGCCCAGCGTGGCAGAAATACGGTACGGCCACGACCGTGAAGGCCAACACGACGATCCTTCATTCACGACACGACGACGTGATTCCGTTTGCCGACTCCGAGGAATTAGTCAGGAAAAGTGGGCTGCAAGCGTCGGCATTGATCGAAATCGGGAACGATCACCGATTGGCGGATCAGGAGTCGCTAGAGAGGATGTTGAGGGCGTGCGAGGGGGGTACTCGACAATGAAAGGAGTTCTGGTGATCGTCCCCTGCGGGCAGAAAAAGGTTTGGGACCGGTCTCCGAGTGACGGGCCGATTGCAGCTAAAGACGCCTACATGGGACCACCTTTTGGAATCAGCAAAGCGTTTGCAGAAAGATTTGGTGAGGCTTGGATACGATGAGGACTCGCCATGACCCAAACTCGAAATGACTGCTCATTCACCCGTGACCACCGGAGAAGTCTCATGAAGCGATTTGTGCTCCTCGTGGCTCTGTTGTTCGTCAACGCGATTTCGTTGGCCGACGAGCCGGTCGATATCGGCTTGCGGCGCGAGTTGTTTGTAGATGACTCGCTCGTCGAACGGCTGGTGGGAAGGGCCGACTTGCGGCTGCACCAACCGACTCCGCAGAACGTCGCCCTGGAGACCAACGAGCCGTGGGAAGGCAACTCAACCAACTATGTGACGGTGTTCCAGGACGGCGAGAAGTACCGCATGTACTACCGTGGCAGTCACTCTTCCTATCTCGGCGGCAAAGACCGACCGAACACGCGCGACGTCTACTGCTATGCCGAAAGCCCGGACGGCATTCATTGGAACAAGCCCGGACTGGGGCTGTTCGACTGGAACGGCTCGAAGCAGAACAACATCGTCTGGGACGGAGTCGGGGCTCACGCGTTTGTGCCGTTTCGCGACACGAATCCCCAGTGTGCGGCGGACGCCAAGTATAAGGCTCTTGGCGTCGGCGGTGGCGGTAAACACGGGCTGTATGCTTTTAAGTCGGCGGATGCGATTCATTGGACGTTGATGCACCCGGAGCCCGTCATCACCAAGGGGGCGTTCGATTCGCACAACCTCGCGTTCTGGGATACTGAGCGCGGCGAGTATCGCGAGTACCACCGAGACTTCCGCGATGGCCGCGACATCCGCACGGGCACATCGCAGGACTTCCTACAGTGGACGGATCCGGAGTATCTGCGCTATTCGGCCATCGTTGATCCGGGCCGGCGCGAGGGGCAGCCGGTGGACTTGAAGGATCCGGTCGGGGCCAAGTATCCGTTCGGCCGGGTCAGCGAGCTGTATACGAATCAGATCGCACCGTACTTTCGCGCCCCGCATCTCCTGCTGGGCTTCCCCACGCGATACATCGACCGCGGCTGGACCGAATCGGCCAAGGCGCTGCCGCGTTACGATTACCGGCAAGTGCGTGCGAAGAACTCGCCCCGCGAAGGCACCGCCGTGACCGACGGCATGTTCATCACCAGCCGCGATCGTAGGCAGTTCTCGGTCTGGCCCGAATCGTTTCTGCGACCCGGACTGAGAACTCGCGACAGTTGGTTCTACGGCGACACGTATCAGAACTGGGGATTGGTCGAAACGAAATCGGCAATCGACGACGCGCCGCCGGAGCTGTCGCTCTACGTCACCGAACGCACGCTGCAAGAAACGGGGGGCGTTCTCCGCCGCTACAGCCTGCGCATTGACGGATTCGTCTCGCTGCACGCCCCGCTGGTCGGCGGCGAGCTGATTACAAAGCCTCTCACCTTCTCCGGCAATCAATTGACACTCAACGTCTCGACCTCCGCGGCTGGTTCGGTGCGAGTTGAGATCCAAGACGCGAACGGCCAGCCGCTCCCCGGCTTCGCGTTGTCCGGCTGCCAAGAAGTATATGGCGATGATCTGGAACGAACCGTGATCTGGGCGGGGAACCCCGATCTCGGTGCGCTCGCCGGCACGCCGATACGGCTGAAATTCGAAGTTAAGGACGCGGACCTGTATTCCTTTCGCTTTCAAGCCAGTCGGCGATAGAGACCGCAATCGAACTTCCGGCTAGAGTGCGAGAAATCTGTCATAGAATCGTCGGCCTCCACGTCTGCATTGAATTACTTAAACGTTTAAGTGATCTGGCAGAGCCGAGTGTGCGGTTGGATCATCGCCAC
>CAZFLF010000389.1:2914-3991 GCA_964519825.1 uncultured Pirellulaceae bacterium
AGACTTCGCGTAAGCGTACCCTTTTCACCGCGTCGAAGTCGCAGCATTTTAGCGCCCTGCGCGGCGACTGTTCCATTGTTGTACCGAGTATGCAACAGGTCGATCACCGTATCACAATCGTGCGTGAAAACCAGTCCCCGCCGGTGTACCAGCCAGACGTCCTCACTCACTGTCGGGACCACGGATACCAGCAAATGCAAACCCAGCTGCCAGCGAAGCAACTGGGATGTCTCGTACAGCTCCTGCGACTCCCAGCCGATTACCTGCGAAGCTGAAGGGCCATTGCAGTAGTCACCCCGGTAGTAAAATTCCAGCAACTCGCCCTTTGATTTCGATGGCAGATCACGCGGCCGTTTCTTCCTGGGCCCCTGCTGCTTCTCTGAACCAAACAGCGTCGCCTCCATCGCGCTGTACCGCGGGAATACGTTATCGCGAACCCAGCAATGAGGACACAGCGTTGGTCGTCCGCACGGCGGGCGGTTATTAGACTTCTTAAATTTGATAAACTGGGGAGGACATTCGAGACAGTGCGGCAGATACATCATCGACAGCCCGGTCCAACCCAGTTGTGCTAGCTCAAGCGCCCGACGCCGCCACAGACGTAACAACTCTTGCCGCGTCGCAATAGGAACTGGTTCACCAGCAGCCATTCGTTTCCGGGCCTCTGCGTCGCTTACCCAGTACAACATCGAGTAGGCGTAGCACCAAGCATCGGCCGTGCTGGGTAGCGGGTTGAATTCTACGTCGAGTTTGGACAATAAAACCTCCAATAGGCCTGCGCCGATTTGACAGACCAACAGACCTGCGCAGCAAAACTAGTAGGCGCCAGTTGCTACCTCGTACAGAACTAGTCGTGTCTGGTACGTTTATTCCAGTTTTGTAAAAATAAAACATATCGACTACAATGTAGTCGCGATCTTTATAGTAATAAAGACTGAACGCACCCTCCTCAGGGGAGGGGTGCTTATCTTAATCCAAATACAATACAAATTCGCGCGGCAGTAGCCGCGTTTTTTGCGCAGCAAGCTGCGTGACGCTAACCCCGGCCTCCCGAAGGGTCGGCCGGGAACGCGTCTG
>CAZFLF010000389.1:4091-6486 GCA_964519825.1 uncultured Pirellulaceae bacterium
TGCACCGGTCCATGCGAGCCATGTCTCCCATACAAGAGTCTCATTAAACGTTTAATGACGGCGGCTGCCTCGTAGCACACTTTTTTCTCATACTCGACGGCACCGCGAGGGTCGTCGTCGATCCAACAAAGCCTGATCACAGGCACGTTAGCTGGGCAGTGCTGCCTAGCAAGGCAATTACGCCGGCGAAATGTCATCAACAGCCAGCTGATGCTTGTCCTGTATCCCGACCTGGCTCAGCCGGCCGAGGTTTGGCTCGTGAGCGTCAACGCTCTGGAGTCGGGCAGCTTGGATCAGATCCCACTCGCGTGTTTCCCTCGGCGGACGGTGTCGACCCGCTTCTCGTTCAGCGTGGTCACCGCGATTCACTCATTCCCCACCCCGCAGCAACCCCGCCAACGCACTCTCGATCATTTCCATTCTGGCCAAGCCCTGCCGCCACTTTTGCGGAATGCCCGATTCGCCCCAACAGGCACCGGCCAGTTGGCCGCAGACGGCACCCGTAGTATCTGCGTCGTCGCCCAAGTTGACGGCCCGCAGTACGGCTTGTTCAAAGTCCTGAACATCATGAAAGGCCCAGAGTGCTGCCTCCAGACTCTTCACGACATGGCCAGAACCCCGAATGTCCGGCGGTTGCTTGCGGCGAAAACTGCCGTTGGCCACTTCGGCAATTTCCTCGTGCAGCGGCTCCACCTCCTGGAGGCGCGTTAGCGGTTGCCAATCCGGTCTCAAAACCGTGTTGCGGTCGATGCCGTCGATCAAGCCGGCCAGCACCAGTGCCAGGTAGCGGCAGGCGGATAGACATGGGGGGCTGGCATGGGTCGGCAGGCTGGATTCCGCCGCCAACCGCGACAGTTCATCGAGCCGCTCCGGGAACAGATGGGCGTAACGAATCGGTACCGGCGCCAGCCGCATGATCGAGCCGTTACCGCTGGCGTAAGCTGAGCGATCCCCGGAGGATCGGGCGTCTTTGGTCTCCCGGAACCGCGCCAGCGCCGACCGAGTGGTGTTGCCGATATCGAAGCAGCTGTCATTGACCGAGTACTTGCCGTTGCGCCACCATTCGACGTACCGGCTGGCCTGGTCGTGTAGATCCCAGCCAACCTGAGCGATGCTGTACGCCAATGCCAGAGCCATGCTCGTGTCGTCCGTCCATTCACCCGGGGCCAAGCCATGCGGGCCACCATCGCGGTAATCCGTAACCGGCTTGAAGCTACCCGGCGACTGGAACTCAACCGCGGCGCCAAGCGCATCGCCGACCGCCAGTCCGATCAGCGTGCCGCGTTTGCGATCTCGTAGGCTGGTCATTTGGGTGCGTCGCTTGTGCCGAGCTGAACCGTCAACATCATGGTGTGTCAGCGTTCCCATTACGTCGAGAAATCCTGTCCGAATGCCTTGCAGAACGGCCCAATGAATCGCTTCTCTGGCGACCAATCCGTGATTGCGAACACAATCGCTCGGAACACACCGTTGCATTCTGTGGACAAGGCCTTGGCAAACAAGTCTGCGATCTCTTCGGTGTCGCAGCCGAATGCTCCACAACCCCAGGCGCCCAGGATCAGCGTCTCGTGTCCGTGTTTGGCCGCGACGGCCAGAACCTTGAGGATGCGGTCCCACATTACCTTTCCGATCCGATCCAGCCGGGAAGGATCATTCTGGCGCAATGCGCTAGCGTTAACGGCCGGGCAAGTAATGAACGAACACAGGTAGGGTTTCGCCAGCAAAGTCCCGTCGTCAGCTCGAAACACGGGAACATCTGGTGAGTCGATCACATAGTCCGTGTACATCGCGTCCCCGCGGCGGCGATGAAACTCGTACATAGGATGGTCCCTGAAGCACGCATAAAGCCCCGATGATCTGCAGAGGGATTCCTCCTGAGCGCGGGCTCCGTTCAGAAACCCGCCGCCGGGATGTGTCGCCGACGCAAAGTTCAAGGCCGCCGGACTGTAACCATCGGCAACCAGTCGGCTCGCCGCCGCCAGGGTCGTTTCGTTGGCAACGCTGATCTGCGTGGGCTGTGTGCAGGCCCTCGGCAGTGGAATCTCGCTTTCTGGCGGATAGGACACTGTTCTCTCCACGGCACGGCTTACCAGTTCACCAATGTCGACGAGCTGCCCGGCGGGATTGGTGTAGCAACCACGCTCCAGAATCCTTAATGTCTCGTGCCCCAACTCGACAGCACGATTTCGATCCATCAGCATCAATTACCTCCTCCTGAACTAACGGAGAGCAGCAACATGCCCCTCACACTCAACGACGGTCTCACGAAGGAAATCGGCCTGCCGGATTATGGTTCCGTCGGGGCCAGCTGTCACGTCGAGATCGAACTCGATGGCTCGCTGGTTGCCAACGGCGTGGCGCACATCGACTACAACTAACCCCCTGCGGTGGGCGA
>CAZFLF010000390.1:0-6481 GCA_964519825.1 uncultured Pirellulaceae bacterium
ATTCGGAACCAGTCATTCGGAATCTGGCGGCTGGTAGAACCAGGCGATTGGCACGGAGCGAAATCGGGAGGAAATCCGGCCCGTTTGTTCGTCGCTCACATAGTACGTCATTAAGGCGCGTCCCTGGTGAAAGGCAACACTCGTATAGGCAAACGTGTGGTCTCGGTCGCTTTCGAGATTGCGGCGATATCCCCAAGTGCGACCTTCATCGGTGGAAATCGCGGCGGTCAGAGGCGTGCGTTTTCCCCCATGCCCAGCCCCGGCAGTGAACGTGTCATTCCAAATCAAGAGCAAATGGCCCGTGGAAGGAATACGGCGCAGAGTCGCCGGAGCCTCCGGGGCTCGTCGGTCCCAGGGCTTCGCGGCAGCCCAGGTATCGCCTCGGTCAGTCGATTCGCTGACGGCGATGTGGCCCAGTTGAGTTCGAATGTGCATCAACAACCTCCCATCGTCTAGCTCCAGCACCTCGGGTTCCATCGCGCCGCGTTGCGGATAGTCAACGGTGTTCTGGCTGCGCTTCCACGTCAGCCCGCCATCGTCCGACAAGAAACAGGAGCAGACGAAGTGATTGACGTTGCCGACGTCCTCGGTCGATGACACGGGAACTACAATTCGCCCGCTGGACAAGACCGTGACACGATCATTATTCAACACGTGGTACCCAGGCACGTTGGTGACGATGAACGCCTCACCAAAACTCTTGCCATCGTCCGTCGAGACTCGAAGAAAGACCCGCAGGTCGCTGACGGAATTCTTCACGAGGTAAAAACAACCCAGTGGAGCATCGAACCGTGACGGATGGGCCAGTCGTCGCAACGTCACCGACATGACGTTCTTTTGCCCAATGTTCTCCTGAATGACTCGACGATTTCCCCACGTATGCCCATCGTCGCGGGATTCGACGGCCACGATTCGTGCCGCTGCGAAGTCGGATTCGCTCCCGATGAATTCGGTGGTCGCATACAGAAGTCGCCGATCGCCAAGCACAATCACCGAACCTTCGCTATATCGCGGATTCTGTGACGTGGCGGGAAACACATCGCGCACAAAGCCTGCTTCGCGGGCGATCGGTGCAGGTTGAGCCAGTTGCAGCAGGGCTTGGGCCGACCGCACTCGGACATCGAGCAGTTTATCGTCGAGCAGCGCCAGCAATAACTCTTTCGCGGACCGAGCTCGCGCATCCGGAGCGAACTCGCAGGCGTACACGCGAATGGCTGGATCGGCGTGACGGAGGTTGCGAACCAGCGCGGTCAGGCCCGAGTCATCGCCGAGTGCCGCCAGCGCATGCTCGAAGTAGGCTTTAGTCAGCGGATCGGAGAATCGAAGAACGCCGTCGCGGAGCGCTGGGACGTCGGTCTGGTCGCCGGTCCGCGCGAGAATCCACGCTGCGATGCGCGCCAATTCACCGTCATCGTGCCGAAGAAACTTGCGCAGCAGTTGCAGTGCTTCTAGACTTCCCCAGCGCGACAGCGCGGCGGCCGCCATGAGAGACTTTTTGGGTTGATCAACTTCCTCCAGCGCATCGCGTAACAACCGGCCGTCACCGACTTGCCAGACCTTGAACAAGCTCTCACAGGCATGCACATGACCATGGGGATTCTTGCTCGCCAGAATGTCCAACAGGATTTGGCCACTCGCTAAATTTCCACCTCGAACCAGTTCTCGTGCCAGGCCGCAGCGACGTTGGTCGTCGGTCTCCGTAGCCAGTCGCGGCTCAAGCAACTGTTGAACTTCAGCCCCATGGCCGGACAACGAAAGGGCTTCGGCGGCATGCATCGCGGGCCAGAACTCGTCGGACGCCAATCCGGCGCGAAGAATTTGCAGACAACGCCCGCGGGCGGCATCATCCAGGTTCAATGGGTCATCCGACCCCGAGGAAAAAGCGGCTGAACCGCCACTGAGCGCGACAGCCACTATCCACATGATCGGAGACCGAAACCCACTCATCGTGTTCTCCTATACCTTTGGCTCTGGGAAATGCCAGTGAGGGGCCACTTTATCATCCGCTGGGCCGTCTGACGACACATCGCCCAGGTTTGAGCACGTCCATTTCCCGGCCTGATTCTAGTAGTGGTGTCGTTTGAAAAAATGGGTGGCTGGCGGCTGAGCTTGCGAAGCCCCAGGTACCCATTTTTCCGGGACACCGCTGCACTCTGCTCCGGCCACCCCCGATTGGAGCATGTCCATTTCGCGACCTCATTCCGAAAACATTGACAATCATGTTCTTGCGTCGATAGAGTAGGAATGGAAACAGGGGAACCGGCTTCTCCTCCTTGCGTGACTTATTCCGTCGCCAACTTGAATCAAAGTCATTTCCTCGCCTTACCACGAGTGAAGGTTTTCGTTTCGAGCAGCGGCGGTGTGAGGCAATTCGTCAACAGGTGCGCGAAGCCGCTGGAGTCGACGATGGTCTTTCGACCGCGTCGTCTAATCTGAGTTTGGAGTAGTCCATGGCTAAAACCGTCAGTGCTTGGGGAATCGATGTCGGTCAGTGCGCGCTCAAGGCATTGCATTGTCGCGTCGAGGGAAACCAAGTGATCGCAGATGCATTCGACTTCGTCGAATATCCCAAGATCCTGTCACAACCAGAAGCCGATCCAGAGACGCTGATCAAAGAAGCCCTGGAACAGTTTCTGTCGCGAAACAAGATTTCGCTGGAAGACCGCGTGGCGATCTCGGTGCCCGGCCAGAGCGGGTTGGCGAAGTTTTTCAAGCCGCCCCCCGTTGACTCGTCAAAGATTCCCGCCATCGTACGTTTCGAGGCCAAACAGCAGATTCCCTTTCCACTTGAAGAAGTGATCTGGGACTTTCAAAAAATGGTCGGCGGTCAAGAAGTCGATGGCTTCGTGATCGATGCCGAAGTTGGCTTGTTCGCGATGAAACGCGAACAGGTCCAGCGCTATCTCAAGCCGTTCGAGCGCGCGGAAATTGCGCTCGATATTGTTCAGCTCGCGCCGATCAGCATTTACAACTTTGTGGGTTACGACGTCTTAACCGATAGTCCGCCCGAAGACATGTTCGACGCCGACGACCCGCCGGAGTCGGTTGTCGTGCTGTCGATGGGTACCGACGCGACGGACCTGGTGATCACGAACGGTTTCCGCATGTGGCAGCGCAGTATCCCACTCGGCGGCAACCACTTCACCAAGCAATTGACAAAGGAGATGAAGCTGACCTTCGCCAAGGCGGAGCATCTGAAACGCAACGCGCGACAGGCGGAGGATCCAAAAGCCGTCTTTCAGGCGATGCGTCCCATTTTCAACGACGTCGTCACCGAAGTTCAGAGGTCGATCGGCTTTTTTCAAGGATTGGACCGCAAGGCGAAAATCAAAGGGGTCGTGCTGCTGGGAAACACCGTGAAGCTGCCTGGCTTGCAGCAGTACGTCGCCAAGAACCTGGGCTATGAAGTTCTCAATTTCGAGAAGTTCAATCGCCTGGAAGGATCGTCGGTCGTTTCAGCACCCGCGTTCACCGACAATGTCCTGGCCTTCGGCGTCTGCTACGGCCTGTGTTTGCAGGCGTTGGGTCAATCACGGCTGAAAACCAGCCTGCTGCCGCGCGAAATTCTCACGCGGCGTTTGGTCAAAGCCAAGAAGCCCTGGGCCGTCGCTTCCGTGGGAGCGTTGATGCTGGCGCTGTCCCTGAACTTCGCCTTCACGTATCGCGTGCAGTCCGAAGTGGACCCAGAGCGGAAGGAGAAAGATGTTAGCTGGAAGCAGGCGGAAGATAAGGTTACCGCCGTCAATTCACTGAGTACGACTCACGAAACAACTCATAAAACAAAATTGGAGCAATTGAGCTTTGCGGAGAAGATCGGTGAAGAAGTCGTCGGTGCGGATGACCGTCGCGTGTTGTGGCTCGAGATGCTCAAGGCGCTCGATTCCGCGCTCCCCTGGACCGAAGGCGTGGAGCCTGGCACTTATGTTGACTTCAAGAAACTGCCGATGGATCAACGCAAGGAACTGCACATTGAATATATCGAATCGGAGTATTTTCCCGACGTAACCACCTGGTGGACGCCGGAGGTCCAGAATCGTTATGTCGAACTCCAACGGGCATTCGGTGAAAATACTGGTCCAATGGCGGCTGATGCTGCAGCAGCTCCAGCCACGACTCCAGCTCCGGCCACGGCTCCAGCCGCCGGCGCTACGACTCCAGTTCCGGGCACGGCTCCAGCCGGCGGCGCCACGACTCCAGCCGCCGACGCCACGGCAGCACCCGGCGCCGGACCAACAGGACCGGGCTGGGTTATCGAATTGAAGGGATATCACTATTACAACTCAAACATTGAATTCGGCGGCGCGGTGCATGTCCGCCATACGATCCTCAAGAACCTGCAAAACGGAACGGTCACGCTTCCGATAGACCACGGCACAAAAGGCCGGGAATTTACCATGCAGGAATTGGGCATTCTGTTTCCGATCCTGGCCATCGACGATGGGCAACCACGCAAGGTACAAGTGGCAAACCCCGACTATGAACCAAAAAACCAGGGCGGGGCCGGTGGTTTTGGGTTTAGCGGCCCTATGGGCAGCGATTCAGGCATACCAGGCGGAGTGGGCTTAGGGAGCCTGCCTGGCTCTGGTAATTCGGGGTTTGGCCCAGCCGTTCCAGGCAACGAGGCCGACGCGAATAAAAAGAAGGAGGAGGAAGTCCCACCCTTGTTTAATGTCGCCAAGTATTCGTTTGTGATTCAGTTTTGCTGGCAACCCAAGCGCATTAGCGAACGCTTGAAGGCTCAGGAGGAAAAGAAAAAAGCGGCAGACGCAGCCCAGGCGGCGAATGCCGGTGCGGAGGCCGCAACACCACCGGCGGTAGCCCCACCGAGTGCTGGCCCACCGGGCGCTGGCCCACCAGGCACTATCCCAACTGGCACTGCCCCACCGGGCGTTGTCCCACCAGGCACTATCCCAACTGGCACTGCCCCACTGGACGCTGCCCCACCAGGCGCTGGCCCACCGGATGTTCCCCCAGCGAACCCCGCCACCCCGGACGTTCTCCCAGCGAGCCCCGCAGCTCCGGGCGCGGTCCCGGCAACCGACCCGACCAAGTCCACCGACCCAGGAAAGGGGACCTGATCATGGATCAAGTCAAGAAAATACTCCGAATTATGATGGCGCAGCGGTTTTGGCTTCTATGTGGAGCGGTCACGCTCGTTCCGGTCGGCGGCTGGTTCTCCGTCACGGCTCACATGCGCAAGACCGCAGATGCACGCAAATCCGCCATCAAACAGAAGACCGATAGCGCCAAGTCGTTGCTTGCCAAGCAACACCATCCGAACGATGAGTCGCACAAGTCGATGGATGTATTGCGCGATCTAGTGACCAACGAGGTTGGTGAAGCATGGCGGATTCAGTATGAGAGACAAAAAACATTGCTGGTTTGGCCAGACGGTTTACTCCCGGATTTTATCGGAGTTGTGGATCCACTTCGGCCGTTGGAACAGGTCAAGCCTCCCCTCACGGCCGCGGATGAAGTCCTGAGGATTAATCTGCGCGAGCGTTACCGCAATTACATTGCAGAGGAACTGCCGAAACTTGCCAAGAAGATCGACGCTGTGTGGCACGTGCAGGACCTCCCGGAGGGGGGTAACGCCGGCGCCGGTTTCATGCCGGGTTCACCAGCGGGTGCGCTTGGAACATCTGCTCCAAATCGGACGACAGCCCTCATGGAAAAAGTCGTTTGGAGCGCGCAAGATCAGACTGCACTCCGCGCCCGCTATGACTGGTCGAAAACACAATACCAAGTTCCACGCACGATCGATGTGCTTTACGCACAAGAGGATTTGTGGATCATGTCGGCTTTGATGGACATCATCGCAACGACCAATCAAGGTTCCTCGGCTCGATACAATGCGGTGATCAAGGAGATCAATTACATCAATCTCGGCCGCGAGGTCGGGGGCAGCACCGGCAGCGTGATGCGAATCAGCGCCGGCGGAGCCGGTGATGGCGGAATGATGGGCGGAATGATGGGCGGAATGGGTGGTGGCATGAGTGCCATGAGTGGTATGAGTTCTTCGGGTGGCATGGGAATGTCTGGAGCATCCGCTGCGGGGGCGCCGGGAGCGGGCGCTGCCCCGGGGGGAATGTCCAGCGCGGGCTCCAGCGGGATGCCGGGGATGGGCGCTGACGGCGGACAGAGTGGAATGGGAATGGGAACGGGGGCTATGGCCATGATGGACCCTGCCGAACGCCGTTATGTCGATTTGAATTATCAGCCAGTTTCGGCAGAAACTCTCCGCACTGCGATTACGTCCGAAACTCGAGATCCTGCCAATGCGTTTCTCGTCGTGGCAAAACGAATCCCAATCCGGCTCGGTTTGACCGTGGATCAGCGGAAGTTGAATCGATTTATTTCTGCGTGCGGAAATGCGCCTTTGATGGTGGAGGTCCGCCAAGTCCGGTTCAATCGACAAGGCGGTTCGACGTCGGGCTCGGGGGGCGGAATGGGCGGAATGGGAATGCCGGGAATGTCAGGG
>CAZFLF010000391.1:0-6449 GCA_964519825.1 uncultured Pirellulaceae bacterium
CCAGCGTCGAGCAAGCCATTGTGGACGCGGTGGTAGCGGCCGATGCGGGACGCGCCACCGTCCAGGCCGGCGTCGGTCGTGGCAGCGAGCCGGCGGTGGCGTTCAACCGGCGTTTTCGCGTCCGCGACGGGCATACGATCACTCACCCTGGACAAAACAATCCCGACATTGTCGAGCCAGCGGGGCCAACCGATCCGGAAGTGGGTGTCATCGGTGTATGGCGGGGTGGAAAGCTCATCGGCTGCGTCGTGAATTTCGCTTGCCACGCGACTACGAGTCCCGGTGGCATCTCGGCCAACTATATCCATTACTTGGAAAAGGCCGTTCGCGGCTATTACGGACCGGAAGTCGTTGTCGTGTTCTTAAACGGAGCTTCGGGCGATGTAACGCAGGTGGATAATCGCAATCCGTTCCTCCATCACACGGCGGAAAAATGGGCCGAGTTCGTCGGCGCACGAATCGGAATCGAAGCCGTGAAAGTATTGATTACGATGCAGCCCGGCACGCTGGTCCCGATTGCGGCAAAAACGAAAGTTTGGCCAATCCAGCGCCGCGCGCCGTCGCCCGAACGAGTCAAGCGAAGTCTTGAGCTTGTGGGGCAGGAGCCTGCCAAAGTCGGCGCAGCCGAGTGGACCTTTGCCAAGGAGATTGTACTTCTCGACCACAAGATGAAATCGGAACCAAGTGTCGAAGTCGAAGTGCAGGTCGTGCAAGTCGGCGCGGCGGTTTTCGTGACGACGCCCGCGGAATATTTCTGCCAGTATGGTCTGGAGATTAAAGAGCGCAGCGGATTCCCGTTTACATTTCCGGTCTCGCTAGCCAACGGATGTGTTGGTTATGTCCCAACCGAGGAAGCCTTCGGGCCGCACGGCGGCGGCTACGAAACCCGGCTGACCAGTTACAGCAATCTGGAGATTACGGCCGGCAATCAGCTTCGCGACGCGGGAGTCGAATTGGCTCGACAACTTCAACCCGGTGAGGCGCCGCGGGCGGCAAAGGCACTGCCATTTAAAGGAGAGCCCTGGAGCTACGGCAACGTCCGTCCTGAGCTGGATTGACCTTCCGGCAAACTCACCGCGAGAATCCAAAGAAGAAACTGAAATTCTGGATGTTGTCGGTGGGAGCGCGCGTCACGGGAATCGCAAAGTCCAAGGCGAGCGGCGCGGGACCCATCGCCGGGATGTTGAGTCGCAAGCCCATGCCGGGGGAGACGCGATAGTTATCGGAATGGAGTTCGATTTGCTCTTCCGTCGTGCCGTAATCGCAGAACACGACCCCTTTGATCATGTCGTCAGCAGTGATCGGAAAGAAGTATTCGACTGAGCCGAGGAACCGGAATTGTCCGCCGATCGCGACACCTGCCGCACCCACTGGGGAGGCACCGCGGAAGTCGAAGCCGCGCATGGTCGAGTACCCGCCGGAAAAATAGTTCTCGTAAATGGGTGTCTGCGGTCCAGAGAAACCTAGCCGGAAACTGTACGCCAGGGTATGTCTGCCGGAGGTGTCGGGTCGCTCTCGCATGAGAAAGTACTGGCGGTAGTCGAGTTCGCCGCGCGGATAATCGAATGACCCAAATGCTTGCTCGTAGGACATTTCGAGGTAATGCCCTTGCGTGGCGAGAAACGCATTATCGCGTGTGTCGTGTATCAACGTGATGCGTCCGCTGTACAGTTCATTCTGGCCGACCACGCGATCGAGCTGGGGAACGAGTCCCACTACACGTGGATCGAAGATTGTTACTTCTTCCGCGCGAATCGCAGTAATTAGCGACAAGTCTGGCGTGACGCGATAGCCCAGCGCAACGCGCCCGCCCAATCGCTGTTCATTCCAGTCGAAAAATCGCCGCGTGTAATAGAACCCGCTGTTGTTCAGTGAGAATGGTTCGGCGATCCCGGGCAGGTACATGTACGGCATCGTGTGCGAGACCATATAACGTTGCACCTGGCTGCCCGGCATGGCCTCCAGCCGGAACCCCTGTCCGTCGCCTCGCCAAGCCGTACCGTTGATGACGTCGTCCCAACTGGTCGGCAGACGCCATGGGTCAAAATTGCGTTCGTCGATCACGATTTGGCCGGTCACACCCAAATCGGAGTTCACCCCCGCGCCGAACATGAATCGGCCGGTTCGGGCTTCCTCGACATTGACGATAAAATCGACGGACGGTTGGTTGAACGGTTGTAACCCGACACCGGGGTTGGTCGGCTGATCCGGCAAGATCGGAGTGTAGTCGTTCGGGCCGTTAATCGCGGCCGGCATCGTCGGTGCCCCCGCGTTCGCACCTCCAAACGGTTGAAACACCGTATTCGAGCCGTTCTGACCACGAGTCACCGGGGCTCCCGACGGGACCATCGGAAAACGCCAATATTCGCCAGTGCCGGGAGTCGGCGAGTTATAGGTTTCGTGACCGCGACTGGGGGACTGACCACGAATCACGGCGCTCGCGCCCGGGGCCGTCTTGGGGCGCGGCATTTCCAACGGATTGACTACGGGGGGCAACTCTGGCGGGGCATTGGGCAACGTCGACGGAGAAGTGAGTGGCGGAGAAGTGAGTGGCGCCTGTGCATTCGGCAGCGCTGCGGAACTCCGCCCCGACACCGGCCGGAACTGACTCTTGTTCGGGAGCGAGTCCACGGGACCAGCATGCTCACCGAACGGACTGAATACGTCCGTTGGATCGGATTGACCGGAGGATTTTTGAACAGCGGGTTGACCGGCGGAGGAAGGAGTTGCCGGCTCGCGACTGACTGCGGATCGGTCCCCGCGACCTGCCATCTGCGGGGTCATTGGACCGAGTAGAGGACGGGACCGCTCGCCGAATTGCGTACAGCCAATCATCGCCATTGTCATAGCGAGAAGGAGGAGTGACCCGAGTTGTCCGACAAGCGACTTCAAATTGAATTCCTTGCTATCCTGCTGCCACTCCGCAGCGAAATGTTCGAGTCCCGCAGCGTGAGGACACTCACTCCGTAACGATTGCCTCGAGACAATCACCACATCCGAAAGGACTGGGGCAGTTGGATCTCCAAATCGACGACTGGCGGTTGGTCGTCCGGATCTTGACCGCGCTGAGTTCCGTTGCCCGATCCCGCAAGTATTTCTTCGGCGTCGTTCAGATCCGGCGGCACGACCACGATCCGCGGCGGATCTCCTTCGGTCGGGTTAACGATGAACAACTGTGAGGCCTTCAATCGGCGTTCGCTGTTGCGTACTTCGCGGATGTCCACAATCTGCCCCGGACGAATCGACAGGCGGTCCAGGATCACGCGTTCCTTGGTGTGTGGGAATTCACCGGCGATTTTCACGTTGATGCGGCCAACCCGAAATTGTTTGCCTTCGGCGACGCTATAGACGAGATCCAATTCGCCCGGTTCTTCCAAGAATCGCGGGTCCGCTTTGATGTCGGCGAAGATATAACCCTGCCCACCGTACAGGTCGCGAATCGAGTTTACATCGGAGTTCATGCGATCCAGGTTGAAGTAGTCGCCGGGGTGAAGCTGTAGCACTCGCTGGAGTTGTTCCGTCTGGAACTTCTGGTTACCGACAACGGACATATTCCGGACGACGAACCGGGGTCCTTCGTCGATGATGTAATTGATCGTGAGCCACTTCTGGTTCGCATCGGTTTCGATCCGCCGCCCGACACGGGCGCGAAAGTAACCCAATCCGCGGTAGTAGGCCGTCAGCTTCTCGATGTCTGAAGCGATTTTGTCGTGATCGACCGTGCCGCCAAACAGTTTCAGGATGCCCGGCTTCGATTCGATCTGGGTCTTTAACCGTCCGTCCGGAATGACTGACTCGTCGTTGCCGGTGAACGTGACGGACCAAATGTGCTGCTTAGGACCCTCCCCGAGGACGAATACCACGCCGCGATCCTCCGGACGATTTCCTTCGGCAATCGTGACCTGCACCTTGGCGAACCCTTTGCGCCGGTACAATTCCTCGATCTTGCGACGGGCTTCCTCAACGGCATAGAAATTCAACGCGTCACCAACTTTGAGACCGGTTTCTTTGAGCAACGCTTTGCTGCTGATGCCGCGGTCTCCAATGAATTCGATGAAATGCATCGTCGGACGCTCGAAGACTTCGAATGTGATCAGTAAGCCGTGTTCGGTGTTCTGCGTGGCGATCTTCACGTCACGGAACAGCCCCTTGGTCAGTAGATTTCGCTTGTCTTGTTGCAATAGCTCCGGGTCGAAATTGCGATCTTTGCGGGTCTTGATGATCCCAAAGATCTTGTCGATGGCTACCGACTCATTCCCGACGATTCGTACGTCGGCGATACGTACGCCGGCCACGATTTGCTGAGACAAATCAACGGGCGCCGCCGGCGCGGGCAATGGTTCAATTCCCGTGTTGGCTAAGCCGGGTGAAGACGGTGGGGGCGATCCGGGATTGGCGAAGGGTGGCAATCCATCCCCAGGCGTTCTGAACGGTGGTGCTTCCGGCCCATTCAAAGTTGGGAATTGACTAAGTGCGTGGGACGCCGGCCCTAGGACCAGCGCCGTCCAAAGAACCAGCATCGTGCGCTCTGCGCAACGGCGTCTCACGCGATCCATGCGCGAATTCCGTGGAAATGCGAGTTGTAGATAAGACTGTCGCGGGCCGCGGACGATCGTCCGGCCGCTCCGCACGCTTCGAAAAGACGAGTGCCCTGCGCAGCGGACCACATCCGCCTGCCTCAGGGTCGCGTAGAAATACTGAAAGTCGCTAAGCTCCGCAAGGTGAACTTGTTGGCTACCGACCGTGAATCATTCTGCACGCGATTGGGCGTCAGTTTCCCGCCAATGGATTCTTACGTTCGCCCCAGGGATACTCGTCGTGCTTATTCACAAGACGCAGAGTGATGAATTGGGCGATCGCCCCGGAAACGGGTAAACGGGTGCGCGGATCGACGAGTTTCGTGCCGGCGAGTTCAGTGTCCGGCTCGATGAGAAACAGTGTTTGCTTTTCGACGCGATCTTTTTCGTCCTCGGGCATCGGGTGGGCCTTTTCCAAGCGGTTGTGGACTTGCTTGGCTTCTCCGCTCGATTTCGCATCGCGCTTGCCCGCCACGAACATCAGCGAGAATCCGGGCGACAGGTAGATTGGGTGTTTCCAGGCCGCGGCCGCGTTATATCCTTTGACGGAGTTTGTCGGAGATAGCACGACAACGGCCTTGGCGTACTTACCCTGTTTGTAGGCCGGCAGATCTTGCCGGCTCCAATCCGCGGCGATCCAATTTGTGGCCACGATGCCACCCAATTCGGCTCCGACGAGACACAGCATTTCCAAATTCAAAAGGCCAGCGTTGTTTTTCTCCAGCAGAAACTTTTTGACCGCCTCAACGTCGTTTTGCATCAATCGAAAGTCCGCGGCCCGCAACCGACTCGGGTCAATGTCCTTTTCCGTTCCATTTGGCAACTCCACGCGACTGCTGTCACCATGCCCGCGCAAATCCAGCGTGATGACCGCGTGTCCCATCTGCTGCAGCATTAGGGCCAGCGGTTCGAGTTCCTTTCGGTTGCCCTCGAATCCGTGCAGCAGAATCACCGGGACAACTTCCTTGTTTGGTTTAGCCACGACTTCCTTCTCGGACTTTTGCACAAATCCGCCCATGAAGTATGTGCAGTGGATGCTAAACCCGTCGATCGTTTTGAGGATAACCGTCTCCGGTTTGGGGATATCCAGTTTCTTGGCGACCTGGGCCATGGCCGCGGGAACGGCACTGCCCAACGCGATGAACACGGTCAGGACAAAGTACCGGAAAATACCTCGATTGGCAGTCATTCGTACCGTCAGACAATTACTCATAGCAAACCTCGATTTCCCATCACCTACAGTTTTTCCAACGCGATACCCCGGCTGGCCCGACGTCCTTCATACCGCGCGGGCCTGAGTGTGACATCTCTTTCCAAAAGGGAAAGAAAACCTCAGGCTGTGCGCGGGCGTAACATGTTGGACGTTCTCATCCTAGATGCCTCCACGGGGAGCGTCAACGAACCAAAATGAATGACGCAACGCCTCGGCTCAGTCTGGCTCAACCCACGCGGAAGCTATCAACGCGACTCGCGATCAGGTTCGGGCGGAAGGCTGGAATGGATGAACATTCAATCCGAGTCAACCCGCGTGCATGGACGTCTTGTACATCTTTCGTCCGATGGCCGCTTGATACGGCGTCCAGACGCTTTCGATATTGACGTCGTCGCGAATGAGTTGGCCGAGGCTGTGCATTTTGGCATCGAGATTATCGAGAAAGTGCAGCGCGACAGCCTCGAGCGTCATCGGGAGTTTAGGGCTGCCAAACTCGTACTCGCCATGATGGCTGAGAATCATGTGCTGCAGACGCAACCGCAGTTTCTCTGAGAACGGCTCACCAGTTAGCTTCTCCGTCGCTCGAATCTTATCCTCGACGATGCCCACTCCCAGAACGACATGCCCGATCAGTTGACCGACGTCGCTGTACCCCAGTT
>CAZFLF010000392.1:0-6442 GCA_964519825.1 uncultured Pirellulaceae bacterium
AGCAGGGCCAGCTCGGATTTGGTCCATACGCGTCCGCGGCGTCCGCGCTGCACCGGTTCGATCCGCATCGAGACGCGCTTCCATCGGACCGTTGTGGGGTCGATGCCTGTGCGGTTGGCGATCTCCTGATCGGATAACTTGCCAAGCCAGGCGAGTTGTCGTTTTGTCCAGCGATGTCGCTTTTGTTCGCGAGTGGCTCCAAACGGCTTGATCTCCCTTCTTTGCCGTTGGCGGTTGACCGCGTTGGGTGCGACGCCAAGGCGAGCGGCGATTTCGGCGTCGGAAGCCGTTCCCAGCAAGGCAACATCTTTCGCTGAAATCTTCGACGGATACCCCACTCGCGATATTCCCAGTAATAAGCGTTCCCGACGAATCCGCTCGACGGCGACTCGGAATTCGTCAGCCAGTGCTTGATCCGGTCGCCGGCCAAGTTGCGCGATTAACTTTTTGGGAAGAACCGCCCGGCTGTTTTTGGGAGAAGAACGCTTCATCGTTGCGGTCTCACTTCTGTTTCGAACAGCGGCGCCCAGGGCAGTTCCCGAGGTCTGGTGTGTTAGGCGGAGAACAAGCCAGTTGTTCCGCTCACTCCCTATCGTATCGTTTGTCGCGGCTGACTGACCACGACTCGTCACAGCTTATCGCTTCCGACGGCGTGAGGAGAGCCTAATTTCCCATCACTCTGGTCTTGCAGAATTCTTTCGAATGAAATTTGACAGAGACCGATTCGCGACCTATTTCTTTTAATGGACAACGATTGCTCGCGGAACTCGGTTGAGTTCCTCGATAAAGGCAAACCAGTCGTGAGACTGGGACGCAAAGCCATGGGTCTCGATTCCGAGATCGCCAGGCCGCCGAAGGGAAAACTCCAAAACTCGCCACCGCTCGTCTCATCCGGCAGTGGCGTGGGAAAAAGCCATGTTCCGTATCTCCACGCGCAGGCGAATGCGCACCGGTACCACCGCGGTTGAATTGGCATTCATCCTGCCAGTCTTCCTCTCGATCGTCTTCTCGATGATTGAGTATGGCCACGCGCAGATGGTGTCCAACCTTCTGAAATGTGCTTGTCGCAACGCCGCGCGGCACGGATCCACGGAGGGTTTCACGACCGCAGAAACGCAAGCGATCGTAGTGCAGTATATGCAATCAGCGATCGATACCAGCTCCTTGAATGTCATCGTCAAGGACGCGGGTGTGTGGGACACAGGAGGAACGCTCCCCACGACGAACGCGGGATTCACCGCATTGCCGAACATCGAATTGAGTTCCACCGACGCGAGACACCTGTTTTTGGTTCGCGCCACCATCGATTACTGCCACGTCTCCCTGATGTCGATGCCGTTCCTCGACGGCGTCACGCTATCGGGGCAGTCGTTCATGCGACACGAGTAACTCTGGGAGAACCATTGCCATGAAACGCTTGCTATGCAAACAGACTCGAAAGCGAAATCGCCGGGGTACGGTCACTATTGAGATGGCGCTGGTCGCACCGATCTTCGTGGCTCTCTTGGCCGGCATCTTCCAGGCGAGTCGGTTATTGGAAACGCAAAACCTCCTGTCCGGCGCGGCCCGCGAAGGGGCTCGATTGGCCGCTATGGACCGCAATGGCATGTCGACCAACGGTCAGACCACCAATCAAAAGATTGCTTCGGACATCCAGAACTTCCTGACAGCTACCGGTTTGTCGGGGAGTGAAGCCGACGTGTACATCGTGAACCCGGAAGATCACACAACGACGATGGATCTGGATGACCCGGCCAATGAACTCGAGCTCTTCGAGCTCCGTGTGGAGTTGCCGTTTTCCTTCAGTAGCGGATCGGGCGGCAGCGGCTCCACACTGAATCTGGTCTCCAAGATCGTTTTCCGAAACGCGCCAGCGACGTACGCGCAATAACGCCTCACTAACCAAACCTGCATTCCCATTTCCAGCGGAGTTCAGCCATGAAACGATTTGATCTACGGCAGTTTAAGACACGGGTTTGTAGGCGAGGAGTCATCGCGATTCTCACCGCCGTGGTGTTGTCAGCGCTGTTTGCGTTTGTCGCCTTTGCGGTCGACACGGCGCAAATCGTCTTGACCCAGACATCGATGCAAAACGCGGTTGACGCGGCGGCGCTCGCCGCTTCGCAGGAGATTGTCTCGGCGGTCCATGCCGCAGGTAATTCACAAAGCAGTGCCAATTTGGACTCCAGCTCGATTGCGATTGCGAACGCAAAAGCGATGGCGGAACAAGTTGCGTTGGCCAATGGGGTGTACATCGACCCAGACCAGGACGTCGCCTTTGGCAAACGGGTCTTCGATCCTCAAACAAACACTTGGCCGGTTCAATGGGGCACAGGCCCGTTTAACGTCGTCAAGGTGACCGCCCGGCGGACGAACAACGACACCTCGGCACAAGACGGACAGCTGCGGCTGAATTTCGGCTGGGCCGTGGGAAAGTCGAGCGTACCGCTGACGACTTCTGCGACGTCGTTTGTCGAGTCACGAGACATTGTGATCGTGCTCGATTACTCCGCGTCGATGAACGATGACAGTACCATCGCGTCGTTCAGCAAACTTGGACAGTCCAACGTGGAAGCCAATCTCGATCAGATTTGGAACGCGCTCGTGACCGCCAATCCCAAGTTCAATGGCTCGACCAAGTCGAAATTTCCATCCACGGGCTTCGGACTGATCAACAGTGCCGTGGGAACCTACCACTCCAGCACGAATTCCGACACAGTCTTTACCGCTCTCAATTTGGGCGCCACGTCGGGCGGAAGTCTCCTGTACCCGTTTCCACAAGTGGGCAAGACAAGCGAAAGCGGCGCACAAAACGGTATTCCAAGTTCCAGCAACAGCAAGTCGAGGTGGAAGGCCTACATCGACTACGTGAAAAATCACAGCAATAGTTCCTACAAGAAGAAGTATGGATACCGAACTTTGATGGACTATCTGATGATCAATAAATATCGAAATGTGGATTCCGAAGACTTGTGGCGCGTTCCGGCATACCCATTCCACGCTATGAAGGAGGCGACCACGTTGTTCTGCGATTTCCTCGACGACCTCGATTTCGGAGATGAACTTGGGCTCGTGAATTTTGCCACGACCGCTCGGACCGAGTCGTCGATCAATGAAGACGGCTACGTCGCCAATATCGCGTCGAATTTGATCACCAACGACTACTCAGCGATCAATACCCTCCAACGCCATCGGCAAGCCGGTTACTACGACAGCACGACAGGGATGGGAGACGGTATTAAGGAAGGTCGCGAGTTGCTCGCGTCACATGCTCGCTTTGGTGCCCGAAAGACAATGGTGGTCATGACGGACGGGTTGACGAATGTTCGCCCGAGTGGTTGGTCTCTGCCATCCAGTTTTAAGTGGAGTGATTGGACCGACTGGGATGGCAACGGTACCGCGAATTTCTCCACCACTAATGTGTACCGCCAATATGCGTTCTGGGAAGCAACTCAGGCTATCCAGGCGGGCATCACCATTCATACGGTGACGGTTGGCATCGATGCGGACGATGAACTGATGGAGGCGATTGCGAAAGCCGCTGGCGGGATCTTTATCGAAGTGCCGGGTGGAACAGCAATTGCCACGGTGGAAGATGAATTGCTGGCCGCATTCAGCCAGATCGCCTCCAGGGTTCCACCACCCAAATTTGTGACTGCCGAATAGTGGACGGGTTAGCTGTCGTCTCACTCTCAGCAGACTGCTTCGTCTCCCTTAAATAAACCAATCAGATATCAAGGAAATCACCATGTTCACTAAGAATTGCCGACCGCGTTTCTTTCGGTACCCGCTCGCGAGCCCTCTGGGACTTACTCTAATCCTGACGCTGTGCTGTGGGACTTCCGCACTAGCTTGGGAACCAACCGACGTGGTCAAGGTCGAAGAAGAATGGGAAGTGGTCATCGGACAACTTGGCGCTGACATTGTTGCCCCGTACGTGACCACGGTTATTTCACCGGTGGCGGACGCAGACGAGTTGCATTGCTTGTTCGCCTTGAATCCACGCGACGAGTCCGAGAATTTGATGGGTGGGACACAAATGCTGATCAAGAATGAAGGAGCCGAGATCGGCAATGAGGTGGAGAATGTTGGAGTAGCGACCACGTGTGAGAGCGAAACCATTGTCTGGACCAAGCGAATGACCTTGGTCGATACTTTCCTCTCATTTGAAATCATCGACGGCGCATCGGACAGCTGGGGCGCCTTTGGCGGCTTGGAAACCCACTATACGACGAATGTTGTGAATCTGAACGGCTATTCCCCCGATGTTTCTGTCGAGTCCTCTGGGGTCGGATATGCGTCGTATCGTGTGCAGTCGCTAGTGTTGAAAAAGGTCCGGTATTATTTGGAAGATGGAACCATTGTTGCGGATGACACCGTGCGAAATGTCCATCCCCGTTGATCGCCGTGCAGGCCGCCGGGCGTAAGTTGCGAGGGGCACCCATCCAAAGCCAAAACGATACACGGATGGGTGCCCCGATTGTGCGTTCTTGGCTTGCCTGGCGACAAAATCCGCCGCGACTGCGCTGGCTCATGCCGCCTACCACGGGCGTCCCGTCACAAGCTCACAGACATGGGAGTGTGGCCGGCCTTCCCAATATGTCTGAAACGCATCCCAGCCAGCAAAAAAAGCGATCACAGGATCGAACGACATCCGTTTGCGGTCATCACGCCAAAATCTTCGTCAACAAATTCCCCGCCACGTCTGTCAGCCGATACCGCCGGCCGTTGTGCAGATACGTGAGCCGCTTGTGGTCCATGCCGAGCAAATGCAGCAGGGTGGCGTGCAGGTCATGTACCGTGACCGGCTCGACGGCGGCGCGATAGCCGATTTCGTCGGTTTCGCCATGACTAACGCCCCCTTTGATCCCAGCACCGGCCATCCAGACGAGAAAGCCGCGCGGGTTATGATCCCGTCCATTTCCCCCTTGCGAGACAGGCATTCGGCCGAATTCGCCTCCCCAAATCACCAGAGTGGACTCGAGCAACCCGCGACGCTGCAGATCGGTCAACAAGCCGTGGATCGGCACATCGGTCGCCGCGCAATGGTCGGTGTGATTGCCGGCGAGATTGCTGTGAGCATCCCATTCGCCGTCGCTGTAGACTTGCACAAACCGCACGCCTCGTTCAACCATGCGGCGTGCCATCAAGCACTTGCCGCCGAACGAACGCGAGGCATTTTCATTCAAACCGTACAATTGCTGCGTCCCGGCGGACTCTTGCGAGAAGTTGGCGAGGTCCGTGGCTTCCATTTGCATGCGGTATGCGAGTTCAAAGCTATCGATCCGGGCCGTGAGATCGGGTTCACCGGCGTGGGTGCTGAGATGTTGTCTGTTTAGTTTCGCCACCAGATCGAGTTGCGCCCGTTGATCTTCGTCGGCGACCTGTTTCGGGCGCTGCAGGTTGAGAATTGGACTTCCTTGCGAGCGAAATAACGTTCCCTGGTAACTGGTTGGAAGGAAGCCAGCGCTCCAGTTCAAAGGACCACCTTTGATTCCCTGCGTATTCCCCAGCACGACGAAGCCTGGCAGGTTCCGGTTCTCGCTACCGAGGCCATAGGTAACCCACGCGCCGGCGGTCGGTAATCCGGCCCGCGCAATGCCGGTATTCATCTGGTACAAGGCGGGCACATGGTCATTCGACTCGGTGAAACATGACTTGACGAAGGCGATCTCATCGACATGCCGCGCGACATTCGGATACTTGTCGCAGACCCAGGCTCCGCATTCGCCGTACTGCTTGAATGTGAAAGGGGATTTCATCAGTGGGCCGGGATTGCCATTGAAGACGTCGATCGCGATCTGCTTGCCATGGTTTTTGGTCAGCTCTGGCTTCGGGTCGAATAGATCGACGGCGCTCGGCGCGCCTTCCATGAATAGCCAAATCACCGACGTCGCTTTGGGAGCAAAATGGGGAGGTCGCGGAGCAAGTGGGTTGCCCGTTCGCAGGTCATCGTCTGCCGACAATGCCGGCACTTGTAACAAGTCGCCCAGTGCCAACAGACCAATTCCCGCGCCCGCTTGCGCAAGGAATTGTCGCCGGCTGGGCCCGTCGTTTAACCGCAAGCCGCAGGCGTGCGCTTTGGTGGGCGGACGAGTCGATGCCGCCACAACAGCGCACGCCTGCGGCTTGCGGTTAAACGATCCGTAGCTTGGGTAATGGCTAATCGACATAAATAAACTCATTCAAACTGAACAGTGCTTGGCAATAATCGGTCAGCGCTTGCAGACCGACTTCTTCGGGCGTCACAGATTTTTCGCGAGCCGCGCGCTGTTGAAGCTGGCTGTTCAAAAACTGGATAGACGCTGCCTTCTCGGCATCGTTTGGCGGACGTGACAGAGCCAAGGCATAACCCCGAACCGCCCAGTCCTCTGGTTTCGAGCCGCACTCGATCAATAAGCGACGCGCGAAATCGGTCGCGCGGTCGCGGAGGAACTTGTCG
>CAZFLF010000393.1:0-6421 GCA_964519825.1 uncultured Pirellulaceae bacterium
TTTTCTGGAATCTCAGTTTCTCCGCGCGCTAAGAATCTCGCCTAAAGTGCAGCTCTTGTTAAGAGTCTCCTCATTATGCTGCTCATCGCGATTGCCCAAGTTTGGTTTGCCGTGACGCTGTCGACCAATCTGAAAGCAACCCTGATGTCCCCCGGAATTCTTTTCCAACAATTCCAATTGGGTCTGTTCTTCGGAATTGGCTGCTCGAGATACATCTGGCGATTATTCCCCAATTCGATGGAATTCTACGAGAACGGCATCTCGCTTCACGGAACCAGCCTGCTTCCTTGGGAGCGGATCACGGTGCGAGATAGCAAATTCTTTCCAGATCGCATTGTTTTGGTCATTCGATGCGCGCCAGGGTCGATCGAAGCAGATACGCAAGTCGTACAAGTTACTGATCTTTTGCGGCGTCAGATCACCGCGATTCCCAAGCAAAACATTTCGAGATAATACGTCAGGCATCTTCCTGCCCTTTTTCTGGCAGGAATATTTCGGGCAGGAAGATCAGCGCGCGTCGGTCGAGCTGGACAGCTCAGAATCGGTGGGGTGACGAACTGTTAAGGTGATCTGCGGCGTGAATGGCGCTGCAATTCAGCCCTATGCAACCGCCGTCCGATCCAGTGACTGGCTTGGACGGCCTTCGTGCCAAGTTTATTAGGGCGCCGTGCCAACTGACCCAAGCACCTGCTCTACAGCATCGTCGTTTAGTCCAAAGGCACCTATAAAACTCCGAACATCTTCACGTTTCGGAGTGAACACTCGACTATCGTGTAGTGCGAAGAACGGAACGACTGCCCCACCGAGCCTTCCGCGCTCCGGAGAGAAAGTATGCGTTACATTGCCGAGACTATCACGGCACAGCCATGCGCGAGGTTGCGCTTTTCCACCGGACATGCCAGCACGCAAAATGTGAACCAATCCGCCGCGTTCCAGGTATTCGATGGCTTCGTCTACGCGAATGGCAGTTCCCTGAGAGGCATCTCGATTGACAACCTCGATTTCATCTTCCGGCATTTCAAAGACTTCGTCATCGTAGGGATCATTCGAGACGGAAACCCGAAAGATATGGACCTTGCCTGCCCCGATTGGCCCGCGGTCGTCCACGACAACGCCTTGAGCCAACGAAGTTCCTAGCGTGAATTGAACTTGGTCGCCTATTGCAATCCGATTCTCGTTCTTCGTTGCCATCTTGGACTACCAAGGGTGTGTACCGGTGAGTTGCCCGAGGTGATCACGAATTACGCCGTCAAACACCGCTGCTAGTTGCTCGCAAGCGGTTCGCCATCGCAGTATGGTAGCGAGCCTGAGAGAGATTGTACCACCGAGCTTCGCAGGATCAAAGTCTTGATGCGAAATGGCGTTGCGCCAAGAATTGAGATCTTCGAGGTGTCCAGCTCGCCCAGTGTTCCAACGGCTTTGGGCTCGTACGCGGTCCCAAAACTTGATGCCCAGGCGATTGAAGTCGGCACCTATGTTTCCCGGGTTCGGGTTGCCTTGGTCCAGCTTTCGGTGAAGCGTAAATTCCGCTCGAAGAACCGACTGGACAGCGGGTGGTGAAATTGCACGAACAATATGATCGACAGCTTCGGAGTGAAGATCGCGACAGAAACCCTGGAACTGAGACGACAACAGCATTGCGTAAGCGTGATTGATCTGTTGCGTCGCATACCTGCGGCCGCGTCCTCCACCCCCAACACTTTGATGGGCGTTCGCAATTTCATCGAGTTCAGTGACTCGTGTGTTGGTCCAGGTATGGAGAGAATTTGAAGCCATTCAACAAAGTGCGTCTTGCCGTCCTACGCTCCGAAGCAAGATCACCAGCCGCTCTGACACATTCTCGCCCTGGCGGCCGGAGTTGGCGTGCGGCTGGTCGACTTCTGTAACTAGTTCTGCCAACACAAATCTACTCGTCCAACACCAACGAAAACGGGAAAAGTTGTTGCCCAGCCGCGCGGTCGTTTTGCCCCCTTCTCCCGCAGGTAGCCAATCATGCCTATTGGAGTGGATTGGTATGTCGTATTCAAGAATCTGCTCGGTCTGGTTGCACCCCACGAGATTTGCCACAAGACCTCCAGCGCACAGTCGCTGTTTCCGTAGTGACTGACTCGGCCGACGATTGCTTGAGAATACATCTCCATAGCGCGCGTCGGTCCGACACACGAATGGCACTAGCTTAAGCTTCAGACCCATTGTGCTAGCGGCCGGCTTTTCGAATGAAACGCAGCTAGCACCCAGCGGTTGATTTCGTTCGGCCTCTTAAGCTAGTGCCATTCGTCACATCGACCGACGCGTCCTTTCTTTCCTTGGTTGCTCTCCAATCGCGGATTTTCTTCGCTATGGATACCAGCTGTGAGGGCGCATCAGCACCGATGTCACTTAACGGCGTTTGAGTTGGGGGCTCGCCCTTTTCGACGTTGGCATTGTTTAGCAGCGCCATTACCACCATTCGGTTTGCTTCGGGAGTGTCAGGAGATAGCAGGGTGGCGAACGATCCAATGGGTTGTCCGTTCTCCATGCGACTCAAGTACTCGAGCGCGATTTCGTGTGCCAATGCTGGATTATGGTGGGCTGTGGCCGACAGGGCCTCGAGCACAGAAAACCTTCGGCGGTGAAGCACGCGCTTTGGAGATTTAAAGTCCTCGAGACTCGCTGTCGGCGCGCCTGCGAGTTGCTCGTCGAGTTCTTTCAGCATCTCCCGCAGCCTCGGGACCACGGCGATCGCAGCATCCGTGTCGACTTCCGCCAGCCGCGAGATATCGACTCGAGAGATATGACGCGGTGTCGAAAAATGCCATTGACCTTCCTCGTCGAGAAGATCGACAAGCACCGGAATAACTTCGGCCGCGTATTCAGGCCGGCGATGCGCAATCTCGACCAGCACCGTCCTTGCGTCATCACGTATCTCCTCGAATTCGTCTTCGTCCTTGCATATTCGCAGCAATCTCGGGACAGCAAATGCATCAGCGGCTTTGCTCGCCGCCCATTCCTCGCGGGAGTAAAACGGGCTCGCTCCGCCGTAGCCAAAGGCACAAATCGTGGTGGCTCGGTCGAAGGATTCTTTGTGCGCCAACAACCGATCCAGTTCGGCGAGAACTTCAGGATTGTCTATTCCATAATGGACCAGCAGAAACGGCACGAAACCGGATAAGTGAGGGCCAGTCGAGTATTGCGCAGCGCGAATTGCCGCCAGCAACTGCGGCACATCGCTGACGGTGAACTTCTCTCGCGCAAACCGACGCACGGCCCAATAGTCATTCACTCCAGTTTTCGCCGAACCAGGTGGACACTTAACAAGCCCGCGAATAAACTCGTCAACGGATGCAATTTGAATTCCTCTGTCCGGCGAATTGGTATCAAACGAAAACGTAAAAGCCGAAAAGGGTGGGTCCCGTAACGTTGCTCCCCAGCCTCCCTGGTTTCCCAGGGCTTCGAGTAGGCGCGCTGCCTGCTGTGAATCGAGACCGATTTCCGAGACCACCGCCTCAACAACTCCCGCCAGAGTGTCGCTCCATGCTGAATCAGCCTCCCACAGCACGTAGCCATCGCGATGATGGCCTCTGATTTTGGGCCCCTTGCAGACTGACAGCAACTCATAAGTTCTTTGCCCCATACCCTCCGACACCGCTACTTCAACGTTTTGTGGCTGCATGAACCGCAGCGACTCCAGACTCTCAGCCGTAATGCAAGAATCGTCGACCCATAAGTTCTTGAGTGACCGCAATGGCTCGAGCAGCCGTAGACCGTCGGGAGTGATCCCCGTGTCAGTGATCGACAAGCTGACAAGGCCCTTCATCGCCGCCAAACGCGCCATGCTCTTGTCCGTGACAGCCGTCCCTTTCAGTGACAGGCTTGTGAGCCCCAGCGACAGCCGCGAAACGCTGGCGTCCGTAATATTCGATCGGGTCAGCGATAGACTTTGCAGTTGCGGCAGTTTGCTAAGCAGCGCGTAGTCCTCGGGGTGCAGCTTCACACCATCGAGGGTCAACCGTTCGATCCCAGTGAACTGACCAAGCGTCTGCATCAATTCGGCATCAACCATCGCGCTGCTCAAATCGATACTGATTACATCCGGAAAATCGCTCTTGCTGAATGGTCTGAAGATAACGAACCCGCCACGCCGCCGTATGGCTTCAACGACCGCTTGTTGTCTGGAAATTGCCGCTTGTTGTCTGGAAACGGCCGCTTGTCGTTTGGAATGGCTTCTGGACAGAATCGCGAGCGGAATGGCGACGACCGCTAACACGAACAGCGCGATGAGGAACAGATACAGCGAACGAAGACGATTTGGAACGCTCGTTGTTGCCGTACCAAGGAGAAAAAGCACAGCTCGAAGATCTTGGTTTGCCAGTTCATGTTTGGGAAATCATAACGCCAATTCTACTGCCGGCACATGTGCTGTCCCCACGCCCATCCCAGCGAACGACTCGCAGCCACATATCAATGCCGCGTCGAGCGCACACTGTACGTGCAGAAGCTCGCGACCGAAACGCGAATCGGTAACCCGCTTCGTGCCTTGGGGTAGGCGCTCCTTGGCGTCGAAACCGCACGCCGGGCCGTGTCAGAAATGGTTCCTTTCATCGAACAGTCCCAGACTCGACGAGTTAATGAGACAACGATGGACACGACGCAGCGGGGCGACTGGTCAAGGATTCACAATCTTCAATTGATTGTTGTGACAAACTAGCACTGTCGAACGAATCACATTACGTAACACAAACGTCGTTCAATTGTGACATTGAAATGCAATCCTCGAACGAAAAACAGCTGCAAGAGCCTGACACGAACGCCGCGTCGGCCGACCAAGAGTACTTTCTCTCGCTGATCGACGTGTACCAACGGATGTTGCTGAAGATTTGCTGGGCATACACCCGCACGTCACACGATCGTGATGATTTGTTTCAGGAGATTATAGGTCGGCTGTGGGCCGCATTTGGAAACTACGATCGCAATCGGAAGTTTTCCACCTGGATGTACCGTGTTGCATTGAATGTTGCCATCGATTTTCGCCGGAGACGACAAAGTCGGCGAATAGAAACAGGGCGACTGGAAGACACGCCGGATCCGCCTTCTCGACCAGATGAGTCCAAACAAGAGCAACTGCAAGAATTGCGCGAACTTCTGGAGGCGCTGAATGAGGCGGATCGAGCAGTTCTGCTGCTGTGCCTTGAAGGCAATTCTTACCGTGAAATTGCCGAAGTTATTGGAATCAGCGAATCGAATGTTGGGACGCGTCTGAACCGGCTGAAGAAGTCGCTTCGTCAATCCGTCCACTCGCCGGAACAGTGACCTAAGGAGAAGAAAGCATGCAACTCGAAGAACTACAGCGGCAATGGCAACGCCTCGACGAGAAAGTAGAGCGGACATTAAAGTTGGATGGTGAGCTACTGCGTCTAGCCGTCATGCAACCCGCTCGCCGCCGTGTGAATCGTTTGGCAATTTGGCCGGCGTTGGATATTGCTTTTTGCCTGGCCGTCATGCTATTTACCGGTTCCTTTCTCAGCAATCATGGGAAAACATGGTCTCTGGTCGGTCCCGCGAGCGTTGTGATGATTGCCGTCATCTTGTTGCTGAGTGACAGTATTCGCCAACTCATCCGCGTATCTGAGATCGACTGGGGTGGCACGGTGGTTGATATCCAAAGTTCGCTTTCGCGACTTCACATGGCAAAGATCCGTCAATTCAAATGGCTCATCTTGTTGTCTCCACTCGTCGCGTTTTGCGGCCTGATCGTTGGTCTGCAATGGCTGCTGGATCGGCTGTCAGAACCTCACTTCATCCTCGACAAACTTAACCCCTGGTGGGTCGCCGGCAATTATGCGTTTGGTGTACTGTTTATCCCGTTCGGCCACGCAGTGGTTGGTTTCCTTGCAAAGCGGTTCGAGTGTCGGGGTTGGTGGCAGCGTGCGCTTGGCGATATCTCCGGAAGCAGCATGAAACAAACTAGGGAGGAGTTAGAACGCTGGGCCAGTTTGGACTACAAGGTGTCGAACGACACCGATTGATGTGTAGCGTAACGCGCATCGGTCAGGTTCAGCGACTGATTAGCTGGCGCCCCTCTCTGCCAGCAAAGCCCCCTTTTCCCCTACGACCCTTTGCCTTTACTTTAGATTCTGGGTGATTGAATCCTGTGTTTCCGATGCTTTCTTCAGGAGGTTGGCTAATGTTGACATGAGCTTCGACAGCCTATCCATCGCCATCTGTAACCTCAGGCTCTCCATCTCGCCGAGCTCACTCAAGGAGTCCAACTTATTTTTCACGGATTCCTTCCCCGTTATCGGGGCGACCGCACCTGTCTTCGCTGCCTCGCAGATCAGGTAATAGACCAGGACGTCTCTTGCCTCAGGCGAAAGTGCCTTAAACCCGGCCTCGTCAGCAGAATCTATGGGTGGATTCCGGTTCGGGTAGGGCTCCGAGGCTG
>CAZFLF010000394.1:0-6417 GCA_964519825.1 uncultured Pirellulaceae bacterium
CCAGCCATTGCTCAAGGTTCTGCCGCCTTACGGAATGGGTGATGCAGAAAAAAAGGCCCTGATTGAAGAGCGCAAGGCACTCATGCGTCAGGCCCGCGACCGCACTAAGGGTGTCCCCACCGGAGTCATCGAGAGCGAGATTGAAGATTCCGTCGACGAAGTCCGCGGGCGGAATCAATCCACATGATCACCGCCATCCTGGACACAAACGTTTTCGTCCAGGCAACGTTCAGCCCACCGCAATCCGCGTCCTATCGCACGATCGTTGCCCACGAAAATGGTCGCTTTCAGCTCATCTTCTCCCCCGAGACAATCGATGAAATTCTGCAGGTGCTGTCGTTGCCCCGAATACGTGCTCGCCATGGTTGGTCGGACGATCAAATCTTCCGCTTTGTTCTCTCTTTTCTCGCCGACGCCGTTGTTTATACCGAAACTCCCGCTGCGTCGGCCACTGTCACCCGCGACGTCACAGATACCAAGTTTCTCGGATTAGCGGAAGCTTCCGGCGCCGACTTCCTAGTCACCAACGACCACCGCCATCTCCTGCCGCTCGGCGAGTACCACCGCACACGCATTGTCACTCCAGCTCAGTTCCTTCGCGAGCTACCCTGACTGTCTCCCTCGGCGGTCTTTTCTTGCGGAACCAAGCTAGTGCGGCAATTTTTTGCCGATTTCTTCGCTCCATCATTCGCTACTAAGTAGGTGTTCTTTCTTACAGGATCGACTGCCGCTCTTGCGCATCGCCTGCCAGCTCGTCACGGTCGACTTTTCGCCTGGAAAACGAGAATTCACGAGAATTCAGACAGTCAACTTATTGGGATAAGTTGAGGAAGGTGGGAAGTCGCATTTGCCGAGACGCGCGAAAAATGGTTTGTGGTTTAGGGGCCGGAAACTTAACTGATCGGTTTGAATTCGTGGTTGATCCGCCTCGGCGAACTGCGGCGATTTCTGGGCCACAACGATCGATCATGGGCCACCTATCCTTCCCAGGTTCCGGCAACAAGTTGGCTGTCTGGTTTTTTCCCGCTTCGCACGGGCTGAAAGTCCGACGGAAAGAAAAGGGGACATTCTACTTTTCCGTAAAAGTAGAATGTCCCCTTTTCTTCCTCGTCACATTCGACCTTTCAGGGACGTGGCACACATCAGAGGGGTTCGCCCTTGCCACCCGCCGTTTCTTGGTAGGTCGGTTTTGAATTCGCATTTTCCGCCATCGAGAAGAGAGTGCCTGAGAAATCTCTCGTTGTCGAGAGATTAGGCAGTGCGACGCGATGTAACGATTATGTCGCCGCCTCTCCGCGAGAATATGAAGAATCCTCGATCTCGACTGAGAGGAGCTAAAACAATTTGCTGGCCATGAAGCCAAGACACAATTGCTTCATAAGCTGATTCTGGATCTGGAGGAGCGGTAAGAATGTTCAACAGTCGTGGAAGGGAAGTCATTATGGCGCCGTGGCTTCTCGAAATATCGAGCTTCTCTGCGAGAGCCGAGACAATTCTGTTTCGGTTTCGCTCGGGAATTTCGTTTCCGTCTCCTCCTTTGACTTGAGCAAGCGTGAGGTCGCCGGCTTGGAAAAGGATAATTAGATCGGCGGCCATTTCGGCATATTCGTGAGCCTTTACTGTCGTGGTGTACCTAAACGAGCCTTGAGATACATGGTCGGTCTCTGCGAGAGAAACTACGAGCTGACGAAAAGCCCCAAAATTTGGAGAGTCAATTTCCAATGGGTTGTTTTTTGCTTGCTGCTCGGTTGAACTGATTACCAATGCACTCGCTGCCGCTGCAACAAGTGATTGAATGTCGGGATCATCTTTTAGTTCTCTCCAGTCACGCTTCGTTGTTTCATGTTCCTTCGACATCGTTCTCGAAAACGAGAATACCTTCCAGAAAATGATCGCCAAAAAACCTACGACACATGAACGAACCACTATTGGGTACCAGCCAGCAGACTGCGAAATCCACAGGGTCGCGGCGAATAGAACTCCGAGAGCAACGAGAACGACGAGAGCTGAACGCAGAGTCTTTAGGAAGGCTTTAAAGCTGTAGAGCGTCCCTTCGCCTTCACGGTAGATGGGCGGAAAGGAGCTTCGGATTAAGCTGATGAATTGGCTCATTCAGTCTTCTCCGCGATAGGTGGTGGTTTCGCGGGTTCGCCAAGTTCTTCTTTGACCTTCTTCTTAAAGCTACCAACAATCTCGATGACTTGCATTAAAGCAGGTGTAACTGCGAGAAGCAAAACCGTGATCGAAGTAATCCACCGAAAAGCCTCCGTGACATACGCGTGAAACCCTTTCGCCTTCAATTCCTCGCACAGATGTTCTGCTCCTCTGTCGATTAACACCCACACAACCAATAATACGGCGTGAAAGAGAATTGCGACAAGGATTTTCGCGGTGTGGAAAAAGTGTTCGCTGAAGTTCTCCTGCAGTTCTGCCCATCGTGACATCGACACTTCCTCAGCCTAGAGGGTTCATTAGAGACCCTTCTTTGGTGTGGGATTATGTCGTCACGTGAAACGTGAAGCAATAGCGACAGGAAAGGAGCTTTGAATGGAAAAGCTGATCATTCTTCACCTCACTGGCGGTGGTCCGAAAGACGGAGATTACCGGTCAGATGACCCAGAACATGCGGAATGGGCGAAACATGAGTACGAAGTGCTGCATATGCCAGGAGTGGCGAAGGACGAAGTGGGAAAGAAACTTGAAGACGAATGGAAAGTACGGAGAGAGTTCTTTGGAGAAGCAGCTCAACATCATTATCGGGTTACGGAGATGAAAGAGGTCGATGGAGCGATCCACATCCACATGATTTACAAGGGCACTTCCCAAAAATTGCCCTAGTACTGCGAGCTCGTCACAGTCGAACTTTCGCCCGTGGCACACATTGAGAGCAGGTTCGCCCGTGCCACAAGTCGTTTAACTTGGTGTCGTAACCAGCGCCGTGTCGGTGGCAGCGACGTCTTAACACGGTCAGCAAATCCGCGATCTGTTGTGCGTTGACTACTTCTCCTGTGCGTCCAACAGAAATGCCAGCAGGTCGCGAAGCTCGTCGGGTTGCTTCACCAGGCCGGCAGGCATCGGTGAAATGTCTTGCAGTTTGGATTCTTCAATTTCGGATTTCGCGAAGGTGACTCGCATTGCATCGGGCAAGAGGAGTTCGAGTTTCTCGCCTGTCTCACCAATGACAAGGCCGGAGACTTGCTTGCCGTCTTTCGTGATGACCAACGTGGCCTTGAAGACCGGCGAGACCATGCGACTGGGCGCGAGAACCGATTCGACGAGGTGTGGGACCGTAAACCGTTTGGCAGTTTCCACGAGGCTCGGACCGCCAGTGACCGGTTGATCGGCTCGGATCGCATGGCACTTCGCGCAGCCGAGTCCTTCGGCAGAGAACAGCTTTTTGCCGCGAGCAACGTCCCCCGTCTTCACCTCCGCCAGCCAATTCACGGCCAGAAATTTCGGATCAACGGGCGCGTTACCGGAAGTCGTCGCGTTCTTCAATCGTTCGCTCAGCGAGTCGGCACTGATCGGTTCGGGCAGGACGGCCGGGATCTTGTCGAGCGTACGATAATGGATATAGAGGCCCGATTCGCCGGTTAGGTTGCGGACTCGAAACAGGATATCGTTGCTCCCCGGTTCGAGGTCCAAGTAAACGATGTCTTGCAGCGGCAAGGCGGCTCGCGAGATGTCGTTGGTGTGGACGACTCGGCCGTTGTGCCAGACCTTGATGCCGTCGTCGCTGCCAACCAGTAGCATCGCTTGCTCCTTGCGTGGGCTTTCAAGCCGGAAGAAGGCATAACTCGACGAATCATTCACAGCGCCGAACGCTTCGAGGAAGTTGAAGAACCGGGGTCCGCGTTGCATCTGTTTCCACGCGACGGAGCGTTCACCGGCTTCGAGCCGAGCTAATATGGAAAAGTCGATCGGCCCTCGTTCCGGCGCGTGAATCATTTCAAAACCTTGACCGCCATCCGGAAACGGTCCGGCGACCCACGCCTTGTCCGGATTGATGAGCTCGGCGAGTTGCAGCTTCCTTTGCTCGTTCTTCCGCAGCACGCTCTGGACCTTCGGCTCGGAGCGCGAATCGTTGAGCATCGACAAGAAGTGCGCAGCCTGCAGGCGAACCGATTCCTCTTTGTCATCCAGCCGAATCGTCAGCAATTCGAAGAGTTTTTCTTGGTCTTCCGTATGCTGCGCCGCTTTCCAGTGCTCGGCGACCGTGTACGTCCCGATGCGACCGAGCTTTCGTAGGTCGGTGTTCTCCTTCTCGGCTGCGTACTGAATCAGGTACGCCTCATCCGGGTTCCGCCACGGAGCGAGCGGCAGATTGTCAGCAAGAACTTGTTCAACTTTCGGCAACGTCAGCCGAAATCCGCTCGCCAGGACAGCGGCTAAGCGAATCTTCACATCCTCCGCATTGGCGAGCGGCGTGAGTGCCTCTGCGTCGAGCCGATCTGCCATCAGCCGCGTTGCCGCTTGTCGCAGGTAGCGATCGTCACTACGGGCAAACACATCGACGACTGACGCCGGCAGAGAACCGGTCTGCTTAAACAGGGCCAGCAATGCCGCGTGTTGAAGCTGTTCTAGCGTGGCAGCGTCTCTCCGAGACGCCGGCCCCAGCCCTACTCTGGACGCCGTTGGTGAAGTAATTTGTCGCGCCACGACCTTTCGTTTCGCAAGTTCTTCCAATCGCTTTTCAAACAGGACGCTCAGCTCTGGATCGTCCGCGAAGTATTCCGCATAAAGACGCAGCATCTGCAGGGATACCGTCCCATCGTCTGCGGCGAGATCGGTCGTCAACCATTTTCGGCAAAAATGCGAAACCATTCGGTCTCGATTGGGTCCGTCGAATGCCCCGGACGCAAGCCACAGTAGATACGGACGCACGACTGGAGGCGTTTGGGTGTTTTTCATTTGCAGATATCTAACAGCCATTTCGCCCGCTTCTTGTGGCCGTCGAGTCAATTCAACAAAGATCAGCTGACGCTGCGACCAATCCTGGCGACGCGTCAGTTCAACAAGTAGCCGATCGGTCGATAGAGCTAGCACATCGATTGTCTCGAACGGGTGCGTCGGTGGGTCGTCTTTCTTGGTGAGCATGGCGAGGTCGCTGCGGTAGATCGGGGAGCCTTCGTTGTTGGCCATGTACGACACGGTGATGAAGATGCGGCCCCCTCGGCCCACGGTCACGCCGACCGGGCGAGCGATGTCTTGGCCGACGATCAGCGGTTTCTCTTCGCAGTGGAACGTCGCTCCCGCAGTCTGGAGCGGGTAACGCGTGACAGCTCGAGTACACCAGCGAGCGACCAGCAGGTTGTTTCGATACTGCTCGCCGAGGAATGCATCGTCGTAGTACGACTGGCCGACGGGGACGGCTCGGCCGAGGCCAGTGGTCATCGTGTCGAGCAAGTCGGCTCGATCGGGAGTGATGTGCGGCATCCAACCGCGCGGCCAAGCGAAGTACGCATGGGGTACAACATGATTCAACCGCCCGGGCACGTATGCATGCGGCAAACCTTCATGATCGTTGTCGTTCGTGAAGAGATTAAAGTTGCTGTCGAATACGAGCCCGCAGCTGTTTCGCAAACCAGTCGCGACTGTTTGAAATCGGCTGCCGTTCGGACGAATGCGAAACACCGCACCGACACCGTTGTAGGGATGCCGCTTCCAACCGTTTTCTGTTCTTCCATTGGCATCGGCATCGGCATCCGGAGTGAAGAACGACCAATGTCCCCAGTGGTCCGGCCGATCGAAGTCGCCGTAGTACCACAGCGGATCTCCCATCGAGACATACAAGTCTCCTTCCGGGCCCCACGCCAAGCCGTGAAAGCACTGATGCACATGACCCGCCGGCACGCCCCACAGTAACCGCTTCGGCTTGAGTCCGTCGGTCTTGATCGCTCCTTCTGGTAAGACATACAGCGCGTTCATGGTCAGCACGTAAAGGTCCGGCCCGCGCAATTCAATGTCATACACCCACGAGTGCGCCGGAAAGCGGAACAACTCAACGCGCGGCTTGTATCCCCCTTTGTCGTCCGGGTCGTAGCGAAAGACGGCCTCACGCCCACCGACAAATAGCCGCCCGAGTCCATCGCAGCGAATCGACAAAAACGACTCATCCGGCGAGCTATCGAGTAACTCCAACCGCAAGTCCGGATCCGCCGCAGCATAGTCCGTCGGCGGCACGGCAACGACAGGTCGCGAGCTTGTCGCGATCAAGACGATTAAGATGACCAATCGCAGCAGCATCCGGTACGACATGAGAATCCTCTCTGGGCCAACACGGTGTTTACACGTTTACCAAGGCGTCGAGGAACAGCAATGCACAACCTTGGCGGGTGACGATTCTATCGCCGGTTCTTCACACAGTAGTTCCAAGTTCTACAATATTTCTCCAATCGGACCCCTGCCAGCTCGTAT
>CAZFLF010000395.1:0-6406 GCA_964519825.1 uncultured Pirellulaceae bacterium
CACGCGCGACGCCCGGCTCGGCGGGAGTCTCGCCCTCCCAATCGCAAAACTCAAGGCTGAGATTTCAGATCTTTATTCGCGAGGGCTTGCCTCAGTTGTCCTCCGGACTGTTGTAACATCTCACGTGCGGTGTCCGCCGGGACTTGACGGCGATGAGCCACGACTGCGGTTTTGAGTTCGCCGTTGCAAGTCGCGAGTTGTAGCTCCGCTTGTTCCTCGGATAACCCAGTCAACATGGCGACGATTTTGCGCGTACGAATCAGCAACTTCTCGTTCGTGGCTCGCAGGTCGACCATCAAGTTGCCGTACGTTTTGCCCAGCTGGACCATCGTTCCGGTAGTGAGCATATTGAGCACGAGTTTGGTCGCGGTGCCCGCCTTCAGTCGCGTCGAACCGCTGATTACTTCGGGACCGACGATCGGCGTGATCATCAAATCGGCCGCTTCGGCCAGTGCCGAGCCGTCGTTGCATGCCAAGCCGATGGCATAGGCACCGATTTCGCGGGCATACTTCAAACCGCCAATGACGTACGGCGTCCGACCGCTGGTTGCAATTCCCACCAGCACGTCCGCAGGGCTAAAATTAATCCGCCGCAGATCCTCGCCGGCGAATTCAGGATGGTCTTCGGCGCCTTCGACCGCGCGAGTCAGTGCACCGTAGCCGCCGGCGATCAGGCCGACGACCATTTCTGGCGGCGAGTTAAATGTCGGCGGACACTCCGCGGCGTCGAGCACTCCGAGTCGTCCGGACGTCCCAGCGCCGATATACACCAATCGTCCCCCGCCACGCAGCCGATCCGCAATGACGCCAATCGCCTGAGCAATCGATTCGGCCTCGCGCCCGACGGCGTCCGCAATCTTGGCATCCTCCGCGTTCATCAACTGCACGATTTCCAGCGGGGTCAGTTCGTCGATGTTCTCCGACGCGGGATTGCGAGATTCGGTGGTGAGTTTATTGAGCGTTGTCATAGCGTCTGAGTAAGATGTCACACCCGCGCATTGTAGTTGCCTTCCCCGGCGGGCACAGTCCTCGCAGTGTCGGCGGCGTGAGTCTGGGGCTTCGCATGGTCGGCCACCAGCCACCCATTTTTACCTGTCGATCGGGAGTTCCATGTTCACTCATCTCGGATTCATTGACCTACTGGTGCTGGTTGCCTATGTGGCGTCGATGGTCGTGATTGGCCTGCGAGTCAGCGGCAGCGGAAGAAGTCTTGATTCCTACCTGCTCGGGGATCGCAACCTCCCCTGGTGGGCCCTGCTTGCCTCGATCGTCGCGACCGAAACGAGCACTGCCACCGTGCTCAGTGTGCCTGGCGAGGCCTATGGTGCAACCGGCATGCGATTCCTGCAATTGGCACTCGGTTACGTCGTCGGCCGGATAGTCATCGTCAACACCCTGTTGCCGTTGTATTTCCGCGGGCAGCTCTTCACGGCCTACGAAGTATTGCAGCGCCGCTTCGGCGGCATCACGCAACAATTCGCATCGCTCTTATTCTTGATCGCACGAAACCTCGGCGATGGACTACGACTGTACCTGGCGGCAATCGCATTGGAACAACTCGCCGAGCTGCCGTTCGTGTGGAGTGTGATTGTGACGGGCACGGTAACAATCGTGTACACAGTCTTTGGCGGTATTCGGTCAGTAGTCTGGAACGACTGTGTGCAATTCCTGATCTATTTGCTGGGCGGCATAGCCTCCGTGTTCGTGATTCAAACTCACATCCCGGGCGGTTGGGATGAACTGTGGAGGTACGCGGAAGCGCACAACAAGCTCACGGTCTTTGATTTCCATTGGTCGCTCGCCAATCCGTATACTTTTTATGCCGGCTTGATCGGCGGAATGGTGCTGAATATCGGTACTCACGGCACCGACCACATGATGGTGCAGCGGTACTTGAGTGCAAGAAGCCAAGCCGATGCCGCGCGAGCGCTGCTGGCCAGCGGCATATTCGTGCTGGTACAGTTCGCGCTGTTCCTGTTCATCGGCGTCGAATTGGCTTGTTACTACGATCATGCCGGAGGATTCACCGGCAAGCCGGACGCAGTGTTCGCACATTTCATCGTCCACGAATTCCCCCGGAACACCGGTTTGGCTGGGTTGATGTTAGCCGCGATTTTGGCCGCCGCGCTTTCTAGTTCACTCAACGCCTCGGCGTCGGCACTGGTCAGTGATTTCTACGCAGGATCGCGCAAAACTCCGGCGTCGCACGATCACTTGTTACGACTGACTCGCGCCGCAACCGTACTGTTCGGTGTCGTGCAGATCGTGGTCGCTATTTTTGCTCGCGGAATGGAGCAGACGGTTATCAACAACGCATTGGCGATTGCCGGATTCGCCTTTGGTTTATTGCTGGGGGTCTTTGCCTTAGGAATGTGGACGCGCCGGACGGGACAAGGCGCCGCCGTTCTAGGCATGCTGGTAGGTCTCGCCGTTTTGCTGTACGTCAAGTTTCAATTGAATTCTGAGCAAGTGGTCATCGCGCACACGTGGTTCGCTTTGATCGGTTCCGTGACGACATTTGTTGTTGGTTATGGCGCTAGTTGGATTCTTCCGAGGAAGGAAGTCGTCGTATGACGCAAGCAGTCTCTAAACGCTCGATTGTCAATGTGCAATCACTCGCCATCCTGGCTATTGCCTTCCTCGTCGGCGGAAACCCATTGCGTGCCGAACTACCAACAGTCGATCCCACGGCCGTGGGCATGGATGGTCAGCATCTCGAGCGGATTGACAAAGCCGTGGCCGAAGGACTGGCGCAAAAGAAGATGCCGGGCTGTGTCGTGTGTGTTGGCCGCCACGGCAAGATTGTATTCCTCAAGGCGTATGGCCATCGCCAATTGCAACCTGAAGCGCTGCCGATGACCACCGATACCGTGTTCGATATGGCGTCGATTACCAAACCGGTGGCGACTGCGACCAGCATCATGCAGCTGGTGGAGCGCGGAAAGCTGCGGCTGGGCGACAAAGTGTCGTCGCTGATTCCCGAGTTCGCCGCGAATGACAAGGAATCCATCACGATTCGGGATTTACTCATTCATCAAAGCGGCTTGATCGCGGATAACTCATTGTCCGATTACGAGCAAGGACCGGATGAGGCCTTCCAGCGAATCTATGATTTGAAGCTCGTATCGCCGACCGGTTCGAAGTTCATCTATTCCGATGTGAACTACATTTTGCTCGGCGAGATTGTGCGGCGTGTCAGCGGCCAGTCGGTGCACGAGTTTTCGCACGATAATCTGTTCCAGCCGCTGGGCATGACCGAGACGGGTTACTTGCCGCGCGAGGAATTGCGTGCGCGTGCCGCCCCGACCGAGGAGCGCGATGGGCACTGGATGCAAGGCGAGGTCCATGACCCGCGCGCATTTAAGCTTGGCGGCGTGGCTGGGCATGCCGGCTTGTTCTCCACGGTGCGCGATGTTGCCATCTATGCACAGATGATGCTGAACGGCGGCGAGTTCAACGGGGTGCGCGTGTTCAGTGCGCAGACTATTTCCACGATGACGCATGGGGAACGGGTATCGAGCGGCCTCCGCGGGCTGGGCTGGGACAAGCGATCGGGCTATTCGATTAACCGCGGCGAGTTGTTAAGCGAGCGTGCATTCGGCCACGGCGGCTTCACCGGGACCGTTTTATGGATCGATCCGGAACTGGATCTGTTCTATATCTTTCTCAGTAACCGCGTGCATCCAGATGGCAAGGGACTCGTCAATCCGCTGGCAGGTCGCATCGGATCTATTGCGGCGGCGGCAATTCGCGACACCGCGCCGCAACAAGACGAATCGGGCATCCGGCCGGTGTTGACCGGTATCGACGTGCTTGAACGAGATAATTATCGGCAGCTTGCGGGTCGCAAAGTCGGGCTGATCACGAACCACACCGGACGTCATCGGAGTGGCGTTAGCACCGTGAAGCTGCTGCATGACACGAAGCAACTCCAACTCGTTGCTCTGTTCAGTCCCGAACACGGTTTCGCCGGAGCACTCGACGTGGCCAAGATCGCCGACAGTCAAGATCAAACGACGGGCCTGAAAGTCCTCAGTCTGTACGGTGAGACGCGTCGGCCGACGAAGGAGATGCTGGCCGATGTCGACACACTGGTCTTTGACATTCAGGACATTGGAGCCCGGTTTTACACGTATGTGTCGACCATGGGCGAGGCGATGAAAGCCGCTGCCGAAAACCAGCAGCGTTTTGTCGTATTGGATCGACCGAATCCGATTAACGGAATCGACGTGGCCGGCCCGATGCTTGACGCGGGCCGCGAGTCTTTCGTCGCGTTCCATCGGCTACCGGTGCGACATGGCATGACGGTCGGCGAACTTGCTCGGTTGTTCAAAGCAGAGCTGAAACTGGATCTCGATCTGCAGGTCATCGAGTGCGAAGGTTGGAAGCGTGGCGACTTCTTCGACGCCACCGGACTGGTTTGGGTCAATCCGTCTCCCAACATGCGCAATTTGAACCAAGCGATTCTCTATCCTGGCATCGGCCTGTTGGAGACCACAAATCTCTCGGTTGGCCGCGGCACCGATACGCCGTTCGAGGTCGTCGGCGCGCCGTGGCTCGACGGACGGCCATTGGCCGCGGAACTCAATACGCGGAATATTCCGGGGGTGCGATTTGTGCCGATCGAGTTTACTCCGACCTCCAGCAAATTCTCCGGCGTGCTCTGCGGCGGCGTGAACATCCTGATCACTGACCGCAAAGACCTGGAACCGCTACGTCTGGGATTCGAGATCGCCGCGCAACTTCGTCGGCTGTTTCCGCAAAAATGGGAGGCGGAAGGCTATTCACGCTTATTGGGGAATCAAGCCACCCTGCAAGCACTGCTCGATGGCCGCCCCGCGTTGGAGATCGAAGCCGTCGCTCGGAACGGCGTGGCTGACTTTCTGCGAAGACGTGCGACTCACTTGCTTTACAAATAGGATGGTGCTTGCTTGGGTAGAAATACACAGGGATGATCTGATGGCAGATTGGGAGCTTGCCGTCAATGGACAGCAACCGTTCAAGATCGAACCGCTGAGGTGACCATGAATCCGCGAGTTAAGGCCGTTGTGCCAAAGGACGACTACAGGCTGGAGATTACCTTTACGAACGGCGAGGTTGGCATCTTCGACTGCGCACACCTTCTCACCTTTGGTGTATTCAGGGAGTTCGAGGACATCTATTACTTCAAGCGTGCGAGAGTTGCAAACGGAACGATCGTTTGGCCCCATGAGCAGGACATCTGCCCTGATACTCTCTACGAGGATTCGATAAAAACTGCGCCGGTAAGCTCCGAACACAGTGATGCACCGAAGACGCGAATCGGTCCCACATCAATATTGGAGGGATGAGAGTCTATAGCCGCGAAAGTATCTCTAATCAACACAGGATTAGGCTGCGGATTTTCGGTCGTCTCAACTGTTAGACAGTCCGGGACCTAATCCCCGGCCCGCTTGCCGGATTTAATGTGTTGCGTCAGGCCGGGCGTTTGATGTTGGCGAGGGTCTTGCCTTTGAGCTGATAAACGTAACGCAGCACTTCGGCCATCGCCGCATATTGTTCGGAGGGAACTGGCTTGCCGATGTCGACGTGTTTGTAGAGATACCTGGCGAGTTCCTTGCGTTCGAGGATTGGGACGCCGTGTTCCAGTGCGAGGCGTCGGATGCGTTGCGCGACGGCTCCCGCTCCTTTCGCGGAGACGATTGGCGCTTCCATTGTTTCCGGATCGTATTGGATGGCAATCGCCAGTTCAGTGGGGTTCGTCACGACGACTTCGGCCTTAGGCACCGCGCTGCGAATTCGCTGGAGCGCAATCTGGCGTTGCGTGGCTTTGCGTCGCGCGAGGATTTGCGGGTCACCTTGGTACTGGCGCATTTCTTCGCGGAGTTCCTCGGTGGACATCCGGAGATCCTGTTCCATTTTCCACCACTGGTATCCGTAATCGAGAATGGCCAGCAGCAACAATGCCGAGCCCACTTTGATGCACGTCCACAAGGTGATCTCAACCAGATACGCCGCGAGGCGACCCAAATCGAGCTCCGTCGACAGAAGCAGCTCATCGCGTTCGTCCCACAAACACCAATACGCCACAGCACCGACCAACAGAATCTTGAAGATGCCGAATCCCAGCCGAATGACGTTTTGCACCGAAAGGAGTCGCTGCAGCCCGCTGACGGGATTCAGGCGCTCGAAATCCATCCCCACCTTTTCCGGCAGCCACAAGAATCCGACCTGTCCGACATTGACCAGGATGCCGATCAACATCATCAGTCCAAGCGCCGGTAAGACGTGCCTGGCAAGCTTGAATACAACCACGTACCATTCTCGCAAAACCGAGTCGGCATCCAGCGACTGCCAGGTTTGTTCGCTGAGCTGTCGCTGCGTGTATTCAGCCAAGAATCGCGTTACGTCCCCGCCGAGGTAAAGC
>CAZFLF010000396.1:0-6397 GCA_964519825.1 uncultured Pirellulaceae bacterium
GCGAAAGGAACGTTCGAACCGAGCCAAAGCTTCGGCCAATTGCTCCCGTTGCAAGAGCATGCGGCCGTACCCGAATTGCGCCGCAGCCAGGAGACGGTCTTCGTCCGCCTCCGATCGCCCATGCTTCGGCGCTAGTTTTTCCGGTCGATCTTCCAGCAGGTCGCTCGAACTGAGTCCCATTTGCGCCGGGGCCGCGCCCGAGTATGCCAGAACCACGAGCGCCGCGCCAACTAGGCTGCGGGCCGTGCGGCGCAGGCTGGAGTACTCAGAACAAAAACGACAGACCGACATGATTCGTCGCTCACCGGCAGTTACTTCGGCTTTTTCCGCGTTAAGCCGGTCGCGGAAGATTTGGGCTTACTTTCTGATTTGACAGTAGGCTTGACGTTGGGCTTGGATGGAGTGGGAGGTCCCTTCGCCCCCTTTTTGGCCTCGGGCTTGCCAGCCTTTTCCTTGTCGGGCTTGTCGGCTGGCGGACGGTTCATCGCGTGTTTCGGCAACACAGGTCTCGGCAACCCGGTCTTCTTGCCGGTGATTGGCTTAACACCCGGAATGATGGCGGTCGGGGGAAGCATCCGTCGGATTGGGGCCGGCGCTGGCGGCGGAGGGGGTGCCTTCTTCGGCAAACGGTCCTTAGCAGTCGCATCAATTTCCGCAACGATCGATTTGATCCGTGACGCTTGCGGATTGACAGAGAAATCAACCGCGAATTGGTGCAGCAACGAGGCGAACTCCGCTCCCTTGTTCTTGGCAATCGCTCGCTCCAATCCGGGAACGCGGTTCTTGGCTGCGTCGGAAGCATTGACCGCGTCAAGGACCACCAGCAAAGCGAGACCGGCGGTATTCGTCGGGATCGCATGGCCTCCTAAGGCGTTCTGAGTCATGTAGTCGATTACGAACGGAGTCACTCCGTTGAACTTCTGCAAAGCTTCAACCGCCTTCCCCAACCCGGCCTTGCGAAGCAGTTCAATGTCGAATTGATAGTGCCGTTCGAAGACGCTTTGAAGGGCTCGTTTCATCCGCTTCGCGGCTTCAGCGGCGTCTGGAATCGTCGACATCACCTCGGCGAGTTCCGGCACCGACGTGACCCGAACCTCATTCCAATCGAAGTAGTTTTTTTGCAGTTTGGCGAATACTTCGTCGACGTGATCGTGCTTGGCGTTTTCCAGTACGCACGCGTATAGCAGATGTTCGAGCGCCGAGCGGTCGCTGGGCGGGATCACGGGCTCATAATGCTTCTTGAGAACTTTGTGAATCTTGCTGAATAACGCGGCACGGTTGGTAGCACTCATGGTCTCGATCGCCAGGGGATGCAGGTTCGTGGATTCGTTGCGGGCTCAGGCCTGTCCAGCTTCCGGTTCGCCCGTGTCTTCGACTTCAGCGTTTTTAAGATCAGGGTTGTCAAGATCGGGGTTTTCAAGGTCGGGGTTGTCAAGATCGGCATCCTCGTCGAGTTCCGATGAATCGTTGGACTCCGACCCGGTAGTCGACGTTCGACCTGGAAACAGCTCACTAAGAATGCGGCTGACTTCGATCGAATGTTTTACCCCTTGATCCAACAGGAATTGCAGCCGGGGTGTGTAGCGGGTATCGATCCGTTGGGCGATCTTGGATTGCAGGAAACCCGCGGCGCTTTGCAATCCGTGGAGCGACAAACGCTGCTTGGTTTCATCTCCCATCACGGACACATGCACCTTGGCATACCGCATATCGGGAGAAACCTCGACATAGGTTACCGTCACATCCTGGATGCGCGGATCCTTCAACTCCAGCAGAATGGCGCTACTGACCACTTCACGGATGGCTTCGGCGGCTTTGAGTACACGTCGAGAAGTCATGGCGTTACAAGGTCCGGGCGACTTCCTCAATCTTGTAGGCGTCCAAGATGTCGTCCTTTTTTATGTCGTTGAAGCCGGCCAACCGGATGCCGCATTCCATACCACGTTGCACCTCGCGCGCATCGTCCTTCTCACGTTTCAACGAATCGATGGCATAGTCACCGATCGTGCGGCCGTCACGGTTCACACGAATCCGACAGCCGCGCTCGATAGTTCCGGATGCAACATAGCATCCGGCCACAGTCCCAACCCGGCTGATGGTGAAGGTTTGTTTGACCAGGGCGCGCCCCAGTTCGACCACGCGTTCCTCCGGCTTCAATTTCCCTTCCAGCATGGCTTTGATGTCGTCGGTCAATTTGTAGATCACTTCATAGCGGCGCACTTCAATCTGGTGTTCTTCGGCCAAGCCGCGCGCCGCTTCATCGGGAATCACATTGAAACCGATGATCACTGCGTTCGACGCGTTGGCCAATTGCACGTCACCGACGGTAATGCCGCCGACGGCGGTCTGCAGGATCTTGATTTGTACTTCAGGATGCTGAAGTCTTTCCAGTTCCTTCAGAATGGCTTCAATCGAGCCTTGCATGTCGGCTCGAACAATCAGATTCAACGTCGCGAAATCGTCGGCCTGCCCCAACTTGCCGGAGGCCATCAGTTCCTGGAATCGGTCGAACGACACTTTCACCGTACTGCCCGTCAGTCCTTCGGCATGGTTCCGTTGCGAGCGGCGTTCCGCGATCTCGCGCGCCTGGCCGATACCGTCGACGACATAGAATTTGTCGCCGGCGTTGGGTGGGGCATTGAGCCCGGAGATCAAAACCGGCGTGGAAGGTCCGGCTTCGTCAACTCGTTGCGTCGGATCGAGTGTTTCATACATGGCTTTAACCCGCCCATAGCCGCCGCCACAGACAACAACGTCACCGACACGCAGGGTCCCTTGCTGCACCATCACTTTGGCCAGCACGCCGCGTCCGCCTTCCTGCTCCGCTTCCAGGCAGGTGCCGAATCCCGGCCGATCCGGGTTGGCCTTCAGTTCGTGCAGCTCGGCGACGGTTAGCAGCGTATCGAGCAAGTCGTCGATCCCTTCGCCTTTCACCGCGCTGGTCCGCACGACTTCTACGTCACCGCCCCATTCGCTGGGCAGGAGGTTTTTCCCCGAAAGTTGTTGCAGCACGCGGTTCGGATTCGCGCCGGGCACGTCCATCTTGTTCATGGCGACGACAATGGGGACTTCTGCCGCGCGGGCGTGGCTGATCGCCTCCTCCGTCTGTGGCATGATGCCATCGTCCGCAGCGATCACAAGCACCACAATATCGGTGACATTTGCACCGCGGGCGCGCATTTCCGTGAACGCCGCATGCCCAGGTGTGTCGACAAAAGCCACTTCGCGGCCATTGCGATTGATCTTAAATGCACGGATGTGTTGCGTGATCCCGCCGGCTTCCCCGGCCACGATGTTCGTACCGATCATCCGATCCAACAGCGACGTCTTGCCATGGTCGACGTGGCCCATCAGGGTCACGATCGGCGGACGAGGTATGAGCAGCTCCACCGATTCGTCCAACGATTCCATCTCCTTGAGCAGCGAATCCTCGAGCGACTCTTTGGCCTTGAACTCGAGTTCAACGCCGAATCCGTTGGCGATCGCCTCGACGTGCTCGTCGGCAATCTTCGCGTTGATCGTAGCCATCACGCCCAACCCCATCAGCGCCTTTTGCACTTGGGAGGCGGAGACACCGGCCGCTTCGGAGAAGGAGCGGACCGTGCAGGGGAGTTCCAAAGCGACTTTTCCTTTGCGGGGTGCGGCGGTATTCGTGCCGCGTCGTGACAAGGTGCGGCGGCGACGCAATTGCAAGCTGTCTTCGTCGGTTGCGACCGTGTCCGTGCGATCCTTTTGGCGCGACTTGCGAGCCTTTTGACGGTCCGCGCGGGCGCTGGCCAACCCGGCCAAATTCGGATTGGCGGGCTCCTCCGGTTCGGCTTCCCGACCTTTTATTAGCTTACGAGATTTTGCCCCGACTTTGCTGCTCAACGGCGCCGCGGCTGCCGCATCGGTGGGGCGATCCTTGTCCTTCTTGGTAGCCAGATTTCCTTTTCCGGCCAGCGGAAACTTCCCCTTCTCCGTCGATTTCACAAACTCATCAAGCTTCGGCTTGGTGCCTTTCCGCGTACCAACAATGGCATCCTTCGGCAGGCGAATTTCGGGCTTTTGGGGAGTCGGTTCCACCGGTCCCTTCCCAACCGGCTGTTTCACATCCGGCAGCTTAGCGAGACTGATGACCGGCTCGCGTTTCCTCCGTTTGGTAGCATCGTCCCCGTCGGTTCTTTTGGTTTCAACCGTGCTCGACTTGGATTTGCTGGAAATGACCCGAACCTTACCGCTCGAACCGGGAGCCATATAGTCGGTGCGCGAGTACGTCGTCGGTTCCTCGGCCAAGGGAGCGACCAAAACCGCCGTTGTGGTTTCCTCGACGGCCGCCGTACTGGCGACCGCAGCGCGAACCGGTTCGACGACGGGAGCTGGCGGAGGGGGAGCTGCGGCCTTTTTTGTGCCCCCGACGAGATAGGCCTTCAGTCTTTCCACTTCGGCGTCTTCCAAACTGGCCAGCGCGGAACCTTTGCCGGTAATCCCAGCTTTGGTGCAAATGTCGACCAGATCTTTACTGTCGATCTTGAGTTCTTTGGCTATCTGATAGATTCGCGTGGGCACCGGTGGCCCTCCTTTGGCGACGGCCGCCGGCTGTTTGTCGGGCGGCTCGTCTTCGCACTGACCTCTAGTTACATATCCCCACTCTCCTATCTCGTAGATACGGAGTAGTGACTGGCCCGCATTCCCGCGCGACGCACGCGGCGAAGCGGACATTGGCAACGCTATGCACCGGAGCTGGGCTGCTCCGCTCCAGGGTTACCTGTGACATCTTCCGGAGCCGCATCCGAACTCTCGGCTGCTGGGTCCACTGCGTCAGCCGGCAGATTCCCATCCACATCATCATCCGGAGCCACATCCGAGCTAGCGGCGGCTGGCTGCACTTCGGCTACCGGCTGAACTTCGGCTGCGGCTGACTGCGCTTCGGCTGCGGCTGCGGCTTTATTTTTGTAGTCCAACTCCTTTTGACGACGACGCTCTTCGGCCGCGGCTCGCTCCGCTTCCTCCGCTCGGCGCTCCGCCTGCTGAACGATCGTCGCTACCTGTTCTTCCGTAAGTCCGCCGATTTCCTGCAGGGCGTCCGGCTCGATCACGGAAAGATCATCGTAGGAGAGATAGCCTCGTTCAACCAGCCGTTGGGCCAGTTCTTCGGTCATCCCTTCCAATTCGCTGAAACCCGCCACGGCGCGGTCAATCTGCTGATCCAATTCCTCGGCCGTCATGATTTCGATGTCCCAGCCGCACAGTTTGCTGGCCAACCGGACGTTCTGTCCTCGTCGGCCGATGGCCAAGGATAGTTGGTCGTCTTTGACCAGCACGATCGCGCGGCCCAGCATCTCGCAAAGCAGGACCTGCTCGACGGTCGCGGGCTGCAGCGCATTGGGAATGAGCACCTCGGGGTCATCGCTCCAACGCACGATGTCGATCCGCTCTCCCGCCAGTTCGTCGACGATGTTTTTGATTCGGTTGCCGCGAATACCCACACAAGCGCCGACACAGTCGACTCGCTGATCAGTACTGCTCACCGCGACCTTGCTGCGGTAACCCGGCTCGCGAGCCATGGCATTAATTGAGATCACGCCGTCGGCGATTTCCGGAATTTCTTGTTCGAACATCCGCCGCACCAGCAGGGGATGATTCCGGCTGAGAATGACTTTGACCCGGTTGCCCTGGGCTTTGACCTCGTAAATCACTGCCCGAATGCGTTCGTTCGGGTGATGCGATTCACCCGGGATTTGCTCGCTTTTCGGCAGGATCGCCTCGAATGTCCCGAGCGAGACGGTAGTCGTGCTCCCCTCGTTACGCTGCACCACTCCGGAGATCAACGTTCCTTCCTGCTCTTTGTATTCGGCCATCAACGCGTCCCGCTCGGCCTCGCGGATCTTCTGAATGATGACCTGCTTCGCAGTTTGCGCGCCGATACGTCCGATCATTTCTTCCGGGTCGAGTGCAGTCCCGTTGCACGTCGCAACAAACGTGGCATCCTGGCGGCTGATGGTTACCGTAATATTGGACTCCTCGCCATATTGCTTGCGCGCCGCCGTCACCAACGCCGCCTCAATTGCCTGAAACACAATTTCGGTGTCGATGTTCTTGTCGCGATGCAGCGAATCGACAATTCGTAGAAGCTCGCTTGGATTCATATCGGCTTCACTTCCCATCCGAGGGATTTTCGGCGAATTCATCCGCCGATTTATCCAGTTATTTCAGTTAAATTCTCACTTGGCGGCCGCTTCTGCGAAACCGCTAAATTGTTTCCGGTCCGAGTGTCAAACCAAAGCGTCCGACTCAAATCAATTTCGACCCGGACTTGGTCACCCAGTGTTACCACCTCCGGCGACAGCACGCGTGCCACCACCGCTCCTTTGTCGCCTGCGCTCGCGTCGCCTGTGCTCACGTTGTCCGCACTCGC
>CAZFLF010000397.1:0-6393 GCA_964519825.1 uncultured Pirellulaceae bacterium
GCGTCTTGATAAAGATTTCCGATAAGGCGGTCTGTGACGAATCCGCGAATGACTGCAAGATTGCCCGCCAGACGGCGAATTCCTCGCATACACAGGATCTCGCAAGGGCCTGGTGGAGAACGTGTTGGCTGCTCTGGCACTGTCCGGCAAGTTGCGTAGAATGGCAGCCTTGCCAAAGCCACCCAACTGGAATTCATTCATGTCGCAGCAGGAAGCGAACGAGTTAGTCGAAGAAACGATTGAGATCGATCTGCGGAATCCGGTTGTGGCCGGTGTTCTGGCGTGGCTGTGGCCAGGGGCTGGGCATCTTTATCAGCGTCGCTTCGCCAAGGGTGCGCTGTTCATGGTCTGTATCCTGAGCACGTATTTCTTCGGTTTGTCATTGGGAGGCGGCCACGTGGTGTACGCCTCGCTTGCCAAGGATGACATGCGTTGGCATTACTTCTGTCAGGTTGCAGTTGGGGCACCTGCGTTGCCAGCACTATTACAGACACGCCGTGTGCGCGCCGGTAGCGAACCTCTGTTTGGCGGAATCATGGCCCCGCCACGCCATGTGACGAATTCCGATGATCCGGAAAGCGTCCGCCGCGACGAACTCGCTCAATGGCACCGGCAATACCATTCGTTTTTCGAGTTGGGAACGCTGTACACCATGATCGCTGGGTTACTCAACATTCTGGCGATTTATGATGCCGCGGGGGGGCCAGTCCTCTTTTCGCCCGACGAGGAACGCAAAAAACCAAAACCTGCCCCGCCAAATGAACGTAATCCTGCGCGAAGCTGAGTGACCACCATGCTTTTGTTCGCCGCCGCTGGCATCAATCAACTCTGGTACATGGCGCCGTTGATCGTCGCGATCAGCCTCGTCTATGGGGCGACTCGTCACGAGCACCTCGTGCCGATTCTACAAAACGCCTTGCGTGCCGCCTGGTGGATCATCAGTTTCATGGGCCTGATCTTTTTGGTCTTGCTCGTGATGACCTGGTTGGTGTGACTAGGCTCGTTTAACGAATTACCTATTGAGATTTTGAGTCTTTCGGAGCCAGCTCTGCCCGGTTCGCGAGCGTGAACTGGATTTCGCCGGTCTGTAGCGGCTCGGACTTTGGCTCGCCATAGTTGGGAACCGTGAATCGCACGCGGCATGATTGACCGGGCTGGGCGCGAATGACGGTCTCGACCCCGGCCGCGCGCGGAACATCGCCGAGGACGATCGGTAACCCCGAAATCTCGTGTTGGCTTTTGGGGTCAAGCGGCATCTCAATCCAGCCGACGGGTCCGACTGGCCCAGGATCTTGGTCGATGGCGATATCCCGGCCGGCATTGTCGACGGCATGGAGAGCCTCGTAGTAGCTGTGCGTCATCAATCGTGGAAACGCCACCGTCAGCTCCTGCGAGCCGACATTCCGGTAGAAGAACCGCGGTAGGATTTGCTGGCCAGTTGCATACTGCTCATTTCTCGGGTCGAACATGACCCCGGCCTGAATGCCATTCGGAGCAGCAGGTCCCCACGAAATCTGCCGATCGTCAAGCCGACGCGAATTGATCCAGCGATCTCGGATGCTGAACGCATAGGTCCAACCCGCTTTGGACAATCGCGGCATAACGATGCGCACCGACCAGGCATTGAACACGAATTCCTGATTTGGTTGGAAACCTGTCAAAACTTCGAACTTGACTTTTTCAGGCAGCATTCGCGTGTCTGCGATCGCTTGAAAGGCTTGGAATTCCTCGTTCATCAGGTCGGCTTCATTCCGTTTTGTCTTCCACCAACGGATCGCGGCGATCACTTCCTCCTCGGTGAGCGGCGGTTGGTCTTTGCCAATCCGAGCAGACTGATGTTCCAAATTGAATCCGTGGATTGCCGCCGCCAACGGCGTCCCCTTTAGGTTCGCGGCATTAGGGTCGACGGCGCTCTGATCCTTCGCGGCGTCCGCTCGCGGATACCAGCGAACGAACTGCTCGCGGAGCACGTGCTGCCTAGCCGATCCATCCGAACGAGTCAAAGTAAGCAGGATCGTCCATTTCGTCAGCTTGCTTCCATCTGGTTGCTTGAATTCAGTGAGCAGCGTGAGCAGTCCGTTGTCCGGCATCATGCGGCTCTCGGCGATGGTGTTTAAATCGCTCGAATCTGCGGCGGACAGAGTTCGACTTTCTCGCGTGGAGACGGACCAACGAATCGTGGCGACGATTTCATCGTCTGTAAGCGGCGGCTGGTCCTTGCCGATTGGATGCTCCGCATACTTGGCGTTAAACGCACGCACCGCGTCTGACAGGGGCGTACTACTACGGTTCGAATTCGGAGGCACAGTTGTCGGATCACGTGGCAAATTGCCGCCGTCTTCACTGGACCCGGGCAAACCTGGCAATCCCGATGCGCCTGGCAACCTGGCTGCTCGCGATCCGCTCCTTGGTGAGTCAGAGGACGGGAGACTGGCTGACGGCCCTCCTGTTTTGTCTGAGTCCCATCGCACATCGGGATTCAAGAGATCTTCGACGCGCCGATCGATGATCTGATCCTGAATGTCGTTGCGGAGAGCAATTGTCTGCTGAATCTGGCGAGCGCGGTTTTGGAATTCGGCGAGCTCCGTCAGATGTAATTGTTGGCGCGCTGAAAATGCGGCTGCCACTGCGGCACGAAGTTCCGTTCGCAGTTGGACGATGCGAGTCTCTTTTGCAGAACCTTTGGCCAACAATTCGCGCAGCTCCTGGGCCTTCAGAGCGGCTTTCTGTTCCTCAGCTTCGTACCCCTTTTTCAACTCGGCCGATTTGCCCGGCGACCGAACCGCGGAGAATCGCTGGCCGCCACCGCGGGAATTTCGCTGGATGCCTTCAGAATTTGGCAATCCGCTATCCGTCCCACTCTCGTCTGGACTCGCCTTCGACGGTTGATCGAGTGTTTTCACGATTAGTTCGATTTGAGCCAGAACATCGTGCGGACCGCGGATGAGAATCGAATTTGTTCGATCGTCTACGCCGACGGAGAACGATTGCGAGCGAAATAATTGTTTGACGAGTTCTGCGACCGCGCCAGCATTCGAGTTTTTCAATGACAAGTTGATAATTTGGACGTCGCTTGTGGTCGGGCTTGCTTCGTTTGTCGGAGTCGATGCAGTCGAATCTTGTGACGTCGTCGGCCACAGCAATCCATTATGGTTTTCTCGGAGCACATCAACCTGGTCAGGAAGGCGCAATTGCGGATTGATCGACTGCTGGCCTTCCGTCTTACGACCCATGTTGAGGACAAGCAGCAGTTCAAATCCCTGTTCCCGACTAGACTGACGCAGTGTTGTTTCATCACGTCGGTTTGGAAAGGCGTTTAGGATCGCGACTTTACCGGTCTCGCATGTGAACTGGCAATGGGCGTTGCTGATGTTTTGAATCTGTTTCGCTTTCGCCTGTCCCCGCCCTTGTTCCATGATCCAAATCATCCGAGAAACTCGGATGGTGTTTCCTTTGGTTTCGTGTTGAGCGTACCAGGCAAATTCAGCCCACCGCGTGACAAATGGTTCGACGATGGCTTGTGGGATCGGGGGCAATCGGAGGAACTCGCATCGGTCGTTTAGTTGCACCCAAGATTCTGGATCTACAATCGCTGAGGCGTCGGTGGGTGCAACCGTCTGTACCACAAGTCCATGTTTGGTGAGCCAAGCCAGCAACTGCCCGTAGTGCTCGGAGCTATAGATGGCGGCGATTTCAGGCGCGAACAACACGTCCACGGCCGATGCAGGGAGCTTGTCGAGTTGTGCTTGCGGAATTGTGATGTCCTTCAGCACTTGGCGCAGCTCGGCCTCGATCTCTTTGGCGGCTGGTACTTGCGACCAATCGGACTTTACAAGTAGCAGTGCACTCTCAGGCCGGGCCTTCACGCGCAGCGTGAATTTGAATTCGTTTTGTTGGGTCAAGTAGTCCGTAATACGTTTCACTAGATCTTGTGGAGTATTTGCGTCCACCATCACAGATGCAGAGCCTTGCTGGGATCTCTCCGAAGCAGCGCCCAATATGAGCTTTGTGACGCCCAGGTCGCGAAGTCCTTCAATCAGTTGCTTAACCTTCTCAAAAGGCTCCGCGGCTCGGACTTGGAGGTAGATAGTGATCGAATCGGCCGCCGCGACAGTTGCTTTCTCATTGTTCGTGACGCCCGCGGACTCCAAGGCCTTGACAAGCTGCTCCAGCGAGGTGGACGTACTAAACGGATCGATGTCCACTACCGGCTTTTGGCGATCTGACGCTGGCGGAGCATCGACTGGCTTTGTCGACTTCGGCGACGATTCCGTCGCAGGTGCTTTCGTGGGAGCTTGAGCATGAATTCCCATCGCACAGGCGATGACGAGCAGCAGGGTCGCAATCACGCAAAGAGAACGTCTCATTTCTGAGTCTCCTGCGGGGCAGGTTGATCTGCGTTGGAGGGGATGTTCGTGTCCGTATCAACGACGGGCTGCGGCAGAATGTCCCACAGTTGCCGGGCACGTGTTTCAAATGGGTCGCTATCGCCGATCAAGTCGTGAATCTCGCGGCCGACTTCGTCCCAGTCGGTGGCTGGATCGAAGGCGCTGGCGTTTCGCTCAGTCTCAGGAGCAACCTGTTCGTTGTTGGCCGGGATCGCATTGCTCGGGATCGGATGTTTGAACAAATCGAACTTCTCAACCATCACAGCTCCGAGTATCAGGAATCCAACGAGGCCAGTGGACCAAAGTATGAAGCGGCGGGTACGACTCGACCGGGTGGGACGCACATCCACCCGGCATTCGGCTGGCAGCGGTACGACTGTCGGTTGTTGGACGTGGGCCAGACATGCTTCGAGCAATGTGGCCAGTTGGGCGGCGGACGCGAAACGATCGGCGGGCGATTTGGCGTGCAGCTTGGTGATGATAGCAGCCAGCCACTCGGGAATGGCCGAATTCACTTCGCGAATCGGGCGCGGGTCGTTGTCGGTGATGCGGCGCAGGATGCCAAAGCTAGTCTCCGCGCGAAACGGTGGCCGGCCCGTACACATCGTGTACATCACGCTGCCGAGACTGAACAAATCGCTGCGCGCATCGACCGACTCACCACGCGATTGTTCGGGGGACATGTAATGCGGAGTGCCGGGCATGTAGCCGGTATGCGTCAGACTGGCATCATCACTGGCGCGAGCCAATCCGAAATCGGTCAAGAGAGCTCGTTCGACACCCTGTTCGAGCAGAATGTTTGCTGGTTTGACGTCGCGGTGGACGAGTCCTTGCGCGTGGGCCGCGGCCAATCCAGCGGCGGTCTGCTTGGCGATCCGCAGGATTTCACAGACATCGAACGGACCTTGACGATCGATGCGAGCCTGCAATGACTCACCGGCGACGAACTTCATCACCAGAAATGGAGCAGTGCCATCCGACTCGACGTTGTGAATCGAGACGACATGCTCGTGTACGACCGCAGCGGCCGCCCGGGCCTCGCGGGCAAATCGTTGTCGAGCCGCGCCGTGTCCCGCGAGATGCGGCGCCAGCACCTTGATTGCCACGGGCCGGTTCAGCTCCGTGTCAAAGCCTTTAAAAACGACTCCCATCCCCCCCGACCCGATCAGCCGCTCGATTTCATACCTCCCCAATCGCCCCAACATTTCCGGATGCGACGGCGGTGCGAGGAACTGCTTGGCCATCGCTTCCGTCCAGCCCGGCATGCCTGCGGCACAGGTTGTCGCCGGACCGCTCGCCGTGACGTTCCACCTGCAATCCCGGCATTCGCTCGCAAAGCTCGCATCCCCCTCGCCCAGGTTCAGTAGCTGGCGCGTTTCCGCCCATTCGTCAGCTGCCGCGGCCAATTCAGACAGCCGCCCCTGGCAGTGCTCACAGACTTCCACGTGAGACGCCGCCGATGCAAATTCCGCGGATTCCTCGTCCCCTCTCAGCAGCACACGCAGTCGCTGGTCATCACAAGGTTCCACATGAAAAAAAGTCTTCATGCTCCGTGCTCCTCAAATCGTCGCACGAGTTCCCGCAACCGAGCCATGATGCGGCTGCGGGCGATATACGCGTTTCCAAGACTCATCCCCAGTTGATCCGCGATGTCGCGAATCGGTTGATCCTCGATGGTCGTCAACCAGAATGCCTGCCAGTTCTTTTCCGTGACGGTCGCGCGGACCTGATCGGACGCCCAACGAAATACCTCGCGCCGATATTCCAACTCGAATTCGTCCGCCGCGTCGTCGTTGGGATCGGCATGCTGCTGCAGCAATCGCGCCACATCGCTGTCGCCGGTCCCTAGAGCCCGATGCTTGCGGCGAGTCAGGAAGTTGACGGCGACGTTGCGCGCGATGCGAAACAGCCAAGCCCGAAATAAACCGCGTTGGGGATTCGCCAACCACGCCTCGATCGACCGGGCGATGGCTGCCAGCACCTCTTGCACGAGATCGTCGGCATC
>CAZFLF010000398.1:0-6386 GCA_964519825.1 uncultured Pirellulaceae bacterium
CACATGGCGGTGGGGGGCCTGGGGCGGGACCCATCTGCGTGACGGAAAAGCTGGGGCCGTATCTGCCGACGCCGGTGGTGCGCCGCGACGAGAATCGCTATACGCTCGATCACAACCGCCCGAAGTCGATCGGGCGGGTGCGTAGTTTCTTCGGCAATGTCGGCGTGCTGGTGCGAGCGTACTGTTACATTCGGACTCACGGTCCCGACGGACTGCGTCGCGTGGCGGAATATGCGGTGCTGAACGCCAATTATCTGCTAAGCCGCGTGCAGCATATTCTCCCTGTTCCACAGGGTAATCGCTGCATGCACGAGTTCGTGGCGTCGGCAGCCAAGATCAAGAAGGATAAGGGAGTCTCGGCGATGGACATCGCCAAGCGGTTGCTCGACTACGGTTTTCATGCCCCAACCGTTTACTTTCCGCTGACCATTCCGGAAGCGTTGATGATTGAACCGACCGAGAGCGAAAGCAAAGAAACGCTTGATGCCTTTGCCGAGGCGCTGTTTCGTATTACCGAGGAGTCGCCGGAGTTATTGCACCAGGCGCCCCACTCAACCACCGTCAGTCGGCCAGACGAAGTCCATGCCGCGCGGAAGCCTGTGATGAAATGGACGCCCGCCTGATTATCGATCCGCCGGCGCGCGGCGCTTGGAACATGGCCGTCGACGAGGCGTTGTTTCAGACAGCTCAACGTTCGCGGCAAATGACGGTGCGGTTTTATCAATGGCTGGAGCCGACTCTGACGCTGGGCTATTTTCAGCCGGCCGACGACCGGCGGATCCACTCACCCAGTCGGGAATGCCCGATGGTGCGGCGGTCGACCGGCGGCGGAGCAATTGTTCACGACCGGGAACTTACGTACAGTCTAATCGCTCCCATCGGTAACGATCGTTCGGCGCAGTCCCAGGAGTTTGTGCGGATCGTCCATTCGGCGTTGATCAAAGTGCTGGGCAGCTTGGGTGTAAAGGCATTCCGATATGGAGACCCTAGCCGCTCGCCGCACGATACGGAGCCGTTTCTCTGTTTCCACAGGCGCGCGGAGGACGATGTGGTGATCGGGCAACACAAAATCGCCGGCAGTGCCCAACGGCGACTTCATAGCACGCTGCTGCAACATGGCAGCGTGTTGCTTGGTCGGTCCGCTGCGGCCCCCGAGTTGCCGGGAATTGCCGAGATTCTGGAGACGGACCTCCCCGTCGGCAAACTGCTCGATGCCTGGGTCGTTCAACTTAGGAAAATGTTAGGATGTCGCTTCCAGACCGGGACCCGAACGAGCGAAGAAGACCGACTTGCGGACCACGTCGAACAGGCGAAATTTGCGTCTTTTCAGTGGAATCGAAAGCGTTGACCTGCACAATTTCTCCGGTGGTAACACCCCCCATCGTCCCGGCGAGAAAAAAAAGCTCACGGAAACACTTGCGAATTGGAGTGGCTCGATTGCAGAATAGTGGGCGTTCCTCGCCGCCGCCATTTGCGCGGCGGTACTTCTCAGGGTCAAGGATCTCCATCGTCGCAGAATCTTGCATGAAGGATGTAGTTCATGGTCCAAGTCAAACTGAAAGTCCAAGCAGGTAGCAATGCCGGTAAAGAGATCCCGGTTCCCATGGCGCGATTCTTGATTGGGCGTTCGGATGAATGCCAATTGAGGCCGAAGAGTGACGCCATCAGCCGTAATCATTGCACGATCTTGGTCAACGATGACGATGTTACGGTCCGCGACCTCAACAGTCGCAACGGCACGTTTATCAATGACGAACGCGTCTCTGGCGATCAACCTCTCAAAAACGGTGACATGTTACGGGTCGGCAAGTTGGAATTTGAGGTCATCATCAAAACTGAAAAGAAAGCGCCGCAGGTTCCTGATTCGGATACGAAGAATCAAGCAAAGAACGCCGACAGCAGTTCAGTCGAATTCGACGTGTCCGAATGGCTGGAAGAAGCCAACGCGACGGACAAGCAAAAACGCTCAGATCCCGACACGCGACAGTATAAGTTAGATGAAACCGATCGGATCGCGTTGGAGAACGCCGGAGGCGAACCGGCCGCCGATTCTACGGGCGATTCGGGCGTGAAGAAGATCAGTCCGCCGCAGAAGAAGACTCCGGGCAAACTGCCGGAGCGTCTAAAGAAAGACGCCGCGAACTCCCGCGATGCCGCAGCGGATATGCTGAAAAAATTCTTCAACAACCGGTGATCTCGCCGCGAACTCAATTCTCTCTTGCATATCCCGAGGATTGACGTTGTCATTTGGCCACATCGGTGGGTGGCTGTGTTGCGTTGCGGCCACGTACGTCAAATGGCAATAATTCGTGACGCGCTCGCTGCGCGTTGTGGCCGCACACTTTGCAGCGCAATCGCAGTGAGCCTGATCGGCGGCATTTCAAGTGCGTTTAGCCGGCAATAACCACTTCGTGGTGCACTGTCTGGGCGAAATCGTCGACGGTTGCTTCGGCGGAATTTTACAGAGCGAGACGCATGACAAGTCCACAAGTATCCGGATCGATCTTGTCCCCTTGCCGTGCTACTCGCGCGGAGTCGATCGATGGGCTGTTCTGGATCACCGCCATCTTCGTCGCGGTAGCGTTCTTCGCCGCCGAGCATAACCTGTTCATTACTCGTCCTCTTGGATCAGTCCTTGACGAGTCTGGAGTGCTCGAACGGGGTGGACCTGCGGACTTCGAAAATGCGCAACTCCGTTTCGGATTCTTGGGCTTCGGCGCTCTGGGTTGTGCGTTATTGCTCAGTCCCGCGCGGCGGCCGCTACGGCGACCGGGGGCTCTAGTTTGGCTGATGGCTGCCTATGGAACGATTTCCGTGGGGAGCATTATTTGGAGCGATTCACCGCAATCGACTGCCCAGCAGTTGCTGCCGTTGGTTTGTTTTGGAGCGGGTGTTTTGGGTTTGGCTCGTCAATTCACCGTGCGCGAACTCACAAAACTCGTGTTCGTCGTCATGGCGCTGTACGTGGTAATCGGCGTAACGGCGGAGGTGGTGCTCGGAACATTCAATCCGCAGAGTGGAATCTATCGATTCGCCGGCACGCTCCCTTCCGACATGCAAGGGATCCATTGCGCGCTTTTGGCGTTATCCGCGCTAGCGCTGTTGCGCCACACGCGTCGCAACCTGCCGTTGCATTTGGGTTTCATCGCTCTCGGAGTGTTGTTTCTGCTGTTGACCAGGTCACCAACAAGCTGTTGCGCGTTTTTGGCTGCAGTGATGGTGGAACTGTTCCTCCAACACCGATCTGATCGGAAATGGCTGAATTGGGCCTGGGCGCCCGGATTGGCGCTGGCGCTAATGGCGGCGGACACGATTGTGAATCGAACCGGTGGAGAGGTCGCGGAACGAATTTCCGTGATGGGCCGCGGCTCGGAAACACAGACATTAGCTGGAGAAGTCGCGCTCTGGACCGATCAAGTGAAATATCTTGCGGAAAATCCGTTGCTTGGACACGGTTACGGTGCGGATTGGATTAGCCGGCGTGCGACGGATATTTCGCTGCGCCAAGGGGGACTAAACACTCGTATGCACAGCGGCGTCGTGGAAGTGCTGAGTAATGTGGGGATCGTTGGCGCCGCAGTTTGCTTTCTCGTAGCGATCTTGGGATTGTGCCAAGCGTGGCGGCGATACCAGTGGACCGAAGAGGAAGGTTACCGGTTTCTCGTCGCGCAAATTGTATTGGGACTTGTGAATTCACTGGTCAACGCGCAGTACGCGGTTCCATCTCTGTGTGCGGCGGCTTGCGCGGCGAGTCTGGCCAGCCTGGCGATGACTCCCAAGGAAGCGGGAGAGGCGACCTCCTCTCCCGTGTCCCAGCAACCGGCCACATCCACTCGTCTTGTTCGTCTTGAAGCTGGCCTGTCGTGATTGGGATCAGCGCGCGACGGATTCCGCCAACAATTCCCGCCAAGTCGCCGCTTCCTGTTCTGGCACGAATCGTGGCCGCAGCCGATCGCACCAGGTTGTCAGCCGTTTCAGAAACGTGGCATCTGTTTCGACTCGATGCAAGAGCTTCGCCAAACCGCGCGTGTCACCTGGATCAAAGAATCCTGGATAGTTCCTTCCCAGCAAGCCGATCGAGCCTGCGATGCGCGAAGCGAGAACCGGCACGCCAGCAACGATTGCCTCGGAAATCACATTAGCTCCCCCTTCGAGCTTGGAACTGAGAACTAGTGCTCGGCACTGGGCCATTCGCCGCCGGGTCTGGCCGTGTGACAACTCTCCGAGCCAAACAAAACGTGGATTGTGCGCCATTTCCCGCCGCGCGCGAGTTTCCATGGCGGGGGTCAACGCTCCACCAATCTGCACTATTCGCACCCGCGATGTTGCGGGAAGTCGGCGCGCCGCCAGCGCCGCGCGAAAGGGATCCTTGACGGGCCGCAAATGCCCAACGACGCAGATTTCACAGCAATCCTTCCGCGGTCGCGGCGTCTGTCGCGGGGGAGTGGCCGACTGGAGGATAACTCGCGTCTTGCGCCGCAAACGCGGCGACAGTTCGCGAGCCCCCTCCGGTTGCAAGAGAATCAATCTCGAGGCGAGTTCCAGCGAGCGTCGAGCCACCGCGCTGATTCTTAGATCGTGGTACAGATCCGTACCAGTCAACACAGCGAACAGAGGCGAGTCAGGACGTTCGATGTGGAATCGTGCGATCGATCGCGCGCTCTTGCGGGCGTGCAGCGCGACCAGAACATCGGCTTCTTGCCCAGAGTATTCTTTTGCGACGTCGACGAAATGTCCCAGCGAACGCAACAGTATTGCCCAACGCTCGGCGGTGACACGATTCCCCTTCCGCGACCCACGCGGAGCGGGCGTAACAATCAAGATGCGTTGCGACACTGTGTCACCGAGTTCACGCCGGTACCTCGTGCAATCCTCGGCCGGAGCCACCGATTGGCACTGGTCGTCCGTGAAAAAGAAGAGGAGTCGTAAGATAAGTTAGCGCCCAATTAATTCATTCCACGACGTTCGTCTTCTTAGAGAACTCATTCGGGTGATCATGATGCCTGTGCCGCCACCACTGGCGAATTGCCTTCCGTTGATTCTCTGCTTCTGGAATAACGGAAAACTCTACTGTTCGTTTTTGGTTTGCTCATTTGCCAGTATTTGGGCGGAACGAATCTGCTTAAGCTGTTCTTCGTAACCTTCGCGGATCTGCTGCTCGACTCGATCACGAAAGAAGTACATCTCCAAAGAATGGTCTGCATCTTGTTTCAGGCGTCGGTGATCAACCCACCATGCCAAGCAGACGCACAGCAGCAACACGACAAGCGCAACTGTTGATAGCCGGAAACGTGGCCTCCAACGCTCCGTCTTTGCATCGCCGCGTGACATGGGCCCATTGTAGCGAGCGTTGGCTGACTGTCCGCACGTTTTTGAAGATGTGCACACGATTGTCCCGTGGGTTTTCAACGAAACTGAACAATCTCGTGGCAGGCGTCAACTCGCTTCATGGCCTCTTATGATTTCTGCTGGCGACTCGCTGGATTACGTGTTACGCCAGCGATGAAAGCAGGGTCGTTTCTTCCCAGCCCCGACCGAAGCCGGTATACTCCCTTGCGTCGTTGACTGCGGGGAAGAGTTGTCTGCATCCAGACCGCCGTCAGTCAACTTGGATCTCTGAAAGTATTATGAGCAACCCAGAAAAATCGAGTCATTGGAAGTCTCTTGCCGCACTGTTGGGGACTGAATCCGCAACAGAATCGGAACCCGCACAGCAGGAGACTCCCTCGTGTCCCCCGGTGTCCCCTCCGGTTTCCACGGCGAAGCCGAGCCCGTCGCCTCCGCCGTCACCACGAGCTGTGCCACCGAAACCAGCCGCTCCGCCGAAACCAGCCGCTCCGCGACGGGAAAGTAACTGGGGAAAGTTGGCCAACATCCTTGGCTTGGCAGGACCGCCGGCGCCCGAACCGGTTGCCGAGAAACCTGCACCCCCAGAGAGATCAGCGCCGCCCCAGAGATCAGTGCCGCCCCAGAGATCAGTGCCACCTGAGAAACCAGCGGCGCCCGAGAGACCGGTCGCAACCGAGCCCCCGCGAGTGACCCCTGCGGTTTTTCAAACATCCGACGCCGCCGAGCTGGCCGCCGCGCATTGGGACGCTCCCGATCGTGATTCCGAGGGTTCGGTCGATCCCTTGGAAATGACGTCTGAGCCGTTCATCGAAGAGACGCTGGATGCGATTGATCTGGACAGCATCGCGGACCGTGAACCTGAGGGCGAGCAGACGTCGGACGATCGTCCCCGTCGCCGTCGCCGCCGTCGTGGTAGGGGCCGCGGTCGCCGCCCGGACGGTGAGGCACCCCGGCCGGAAAGTCCGGCCGCCGCCGGATTCAATGAACAGCCCACCTCTGCCGAGTTTGATGAACCCCCTGTGGCTGGCGCCGATGCC
>CAZFLF010000399.1:0-6379 GCA_964519825.1 uncultured Pirellulaceae bacterium
TCTGTGCGAGAGTTTCTGTTTGACCAGCCACTATCGTAACGTGAGGACCGGCCGGCACCCACTCGTATTACCGCAAGCAGCAGGCGTGCGCTGTTTAAAGTGGCACGCCGCTCCGCGTCGTGAATTGCGCCGCGGAGCGGCGCACCACACTGTCAACGCGCACGCCTGCGGCTTGCGGTTAAACGATGAACGGCCGGTTGCCGGTACCGCGTCGCGGCGGCACAATGACGGTTATGATCCACGTTATCGCCACTGTCGAAATCGTTCCCGGCCACCGTAAAGAGTTTCTCGCCGAATTCCGCGCAAACGTACCCAATGTTTTGGCGGAAGATGGTTGCGTGGAGTATGGTCCTGCCATCGATCTCGCAACCAACATCGGTGCCCAAATTCCACTGCGCGAACAAGTCGTCACAGTGGTTGAAAAGTGGCGCGATTTGCCCGCGCTGCAAGCCCATCTCATTGCCCCGCATATGATTGCGTATCGTGCCAAAGTAAAAGATCTGGTCGTCAAAGTGGCGCTCCACATCTTGGAGCCGGCGTGAACGGCCATGCGTGATGTAGTACGACAACTTCTGGCGGCGCTGCGGACGGGGCGCGCGGTTGCATTCTGCCGGCTGGTCGAAACGCGCGGTTCGACGCCACAAAAGGCCGGCGCGACGATGCTCGTCTTCCCTGACGGATCGCAAGCCGGAACGCTGGGTGGAGGATGCGTGGAAGCAGAGGTCAAACGCCGAGCGCTGACGGCGCTCGACAACCGGCAAGCCGAGATTGCGAAGTTTCAACTCGACAGCGATTACGGCTGGGACGATGGATTGATCTGCGGCGGTCGGATGCAAGTGGTCCTCGTGCCGCTCGGTGGCACGACCGAAGATCCCTACTTCCGGCAACTCGCAGAATTGATCGAACGCGGCGCTGGATTAACGGAGGCAGTGGTGTTCGATCCTGGTGCTTGCGGTTCGGCGGCTCCCGCGAGTTACTTGTTCGACCACGACGACCGTTTGGTGGCCTGCTTGCGACTCGCTGCCGGATCGAGTCCAAGCACGAACGATTTCGAGTGCCCTGCGGCGGTCCGCGAGAACCTGCGTCCGTTGGCCACGCGGCCCCGGCCGTATGCAGCACAGGGGATCGGGTTCTTACCGACGTCGCCGCGCTGCCGATTGGTGATTGTCGGTGGCGGACACGTTGGCCAAGCCGTCGCTCAACTCGCCGCCGATTTGGAATTCGATATCTGGGTGGTCGATGACCGGCCGGATGTCGTCAGCGCCGAACGCTTCCCTCGGGCCGAACGAAGGATCGTCGGGGACATCGACAAAGTGCTGCCGAGCCTGGAGATCACTCCCGATACGTATTCCCTGATCGTGACACGCGGCCACCAACACGATGAAGAGGCGTTATATCATCTCGTCGATCGCGGCGCTCGTTACGTCGGGCTGATTGGCAGCCGCCGCAAAATCAAGATGATCTTCGACGATTTGCAGGCGGAGGGGATTTCGGCCGAGGCGTTGTCGCGTGTCCATGCTCCGCTGGGTATCGACATCGGTTCCCAGACGGTGCCTGAGATCGCGATTAGCATCTGCGCCGAACTGGTTTCGCATCGGAACCGCTGCGGCGTCGTGCCCGGCCGGCCGGACTCGGTCCCTGTTCAGAGCGAGTTACGTTCCGCAGAGGGTTGAAATCGGCACGGACGGTTAATTGGCGAGCTGGATTTCAGCAGGGAAAAACGGCCATGAACAACGACTGGCGAAGCTTCGCGATCGTTCCCGCCGCGGGACGGAGCGTGCGGATGGGACGGCCCAAGCTACTGCTCCCATGGCTCGACCAGACTGTGATTCAATACACGCTGGCGGCTTGGCGCGCCGGCGGTGTGACTCACACGGTCATGGTCACGCGGCCGGACGATGCGGAACTGGCCGCCGTCGCTCGCGCCAGCGGCGTGGAGGTTGTGGTCCCCGCCATTGCGCCATCCGAGATGAAAGACTCGATTCAGATTGCTCTCGAATACGTTGCGCGACAGCATCGGCCGGTGGCCGGCGATGCCTGGCTGCTCGCCCCGGCCGATATGCCGCGGTTGTCTGCGACGGTCATTCGCCAGCTGCTGTCCGCCCACGTCCCATCTGCTCCGCGGATTCTTGTGCCGGTCATGGGAGAGAGACGCGGGCATCCAGTACTATTTCCGTGGAACTTAGCGAGTGAAGTCGCGACGCTCGCGCCGAGTGAAGGAGTCAACGCGATCCCGCAACGACATGGGTGGATCAAAATCGCCGTTGACGAGGACGTTTTTGATTGCGATTTCGACACGCCCGAGGATTACGATCGGCTGAGGCCATAAGAGCGGGTTATAAATTGGGGGTAAAAGATGGGAAGAAAAAACAGACTGCTTCCAAAACGTCAAGGCAGCACATCCATTCTCCGGGCCTTTCCATCTTTTACCCCCAATTTATAACCCGCCCTCTCCCATCGTCTCGTTCACACGATCCGTTTCGGCGTGGGGAACTCGAGGGTGAATTTGGTTCCGCGGCCGAGTTCGCTTTGGACGTCGATTCGACCGCCATGGGCTTCGATGATTTTGCGAGCGGTCGGCAGGCCCAATCCCGAGCCACCATTCTTTGTGGAATAGAATGCGTCGAACATGTGCATGGCGGTTTTTTCATCCATCCCACAACCGTCGTCGATCAAGTCGAAGGCGAGACCGACGCGCGTCGGCCGCGTCCGCGCTAAAAGCTGGCCCCCTTGCGGCATGGCTTCGAGAGCGTTCTTCACGAGATTCACGATCGCCGCCTGCATCGTCTGCGGCTCCAGTAGCAGGCTCGGAAGATCGGGATCGAGATGCCGCTGAATTTCGACTCTCTGTTCTCGCGCCTGGGGTTCAAACAAATCCAACACGCGGTCGATTTGCTCATTGAGATTGCCGGCATGTAGATCGAGATCGCGCAGGCGCGCGAACCGCAGAAAGTCATTAAGCAGGTTCTCCAGCCGCACACATTGCTTGCGGACAAGTTCAATCTTGGCCACCGCCCGACGGTCCCGCTGTGTTTGAGGATCCGCGAAATCCTCGGCCAGGAGATCCATGTTCATGCGAATGACGGACAACGGATTCTTGATTTCGTGCGCCAAGGAACCCGCCAACTCGGCCAGCTCATGATAGTTGGCGAGCAGTTGCTGAATGATCTTGGCATTCTCAAACTTCTCATCGGGGGACATGGGACCTCAAACTGGCACATCGAGAGTCGGTTATCCAACGCAGCATTGCACGCCTATCGGTGATTCGCAAGCAGGTTTGTCGCCATCCCCTTTGCGTCTTGGCGGCTTCGAGTAAGACCTCTTCGATCTATCACATTGGTGGGTACCAGCATCCCGCCCGTCCTGGACCAGAAACGCGGTCTAGGGCGTTTCCGGCAATTCTGTTATAAGGCGCGCGCTTCGGGTTCAACGATGATGCGCCCAGACATCGCGCATGTTACAACTCCAGACTCTCACGCAGGATGCGTCAGTATGTCACCTCGGACCCTGTTCGTAACCATTAGTCTGCTGGTGTTCACCACCATGCTGCCGGCCCAGCAACCGCCCGGAGCGCCACAATGGTTCCCGTTGTCGCCGGAGCACGACAAGTACCTGACGGACGTGTTGAATTATTGGGAATATCAGGCGGGACAAGTCCAACGCTACCGGTGCAAGTTCAACCGCTGGGAGTACGACCCGGTGGTTTTGCCGAAATATCCCAATATCGCGGCATCTATTGCCCAAGGGGCGATCCAATTCGCGGCACCCGACAAAGGGCTCTTCAAAGTGGAAAAGGTGTGGCAGGTTGTCCTCCATCAAGAAGGCAACATCGCGGTTCCAGTGATGAAAGACGGCCAACCTCAGTACACCGAGCAGAAGGAAATCCTCGGCGAGCACTGGGTCTGCGATGGTAAATCGATTTTCCAGTTTGACTCGCTCAACAAACAACTAAAAAAACGTGCTTTGCCGCCTGAAATGCAGGGGAAGCAAATCACCGAAGGACCCTTGCCGTTCCTCTTTGGTGCCAAAGCCCAGGCTATTAAAGACCGCTATTGGATTCGGGTGACGGTACCGCCGCCGGAGCCCGGGCATTTCTGGCTGGAAGCGATTCCGAAACGTCGAGAAGAAGCTGCCGACTATCTTGCCATCCACATCGTCATCGACGAGAAAGAATTCCTGCCCAAGGCGTTGAAGCTCTATGAACGAGCTGGAGGAAACACCACCTATCAATTCGACAACCGCGAAAAGAACTGGAATATGTTACCCAACATGCTCAATCCGTTTCATCAACAGTTTTACGAACCCCAGCCCCCTTCCGGTTGGAAGCGTGTCGACGAGCCATTTCGTGCTGATCCCGCTCCGGCGGGACCCGTTGCCCGAGCTCCGGTAATGGGTCCAGCGCCCCCCCGCCAAGCGCAGGGCAAACCGGTCGGTCCAATGCGCCGTTGAGGTTGCCGCAGGCTGACCCGGTTCGTGAATTCGCGTCGAACCGCTCCGTCATAGGGTGGACGTGATCGATCTGACGAATAAAAAAGCCATCGCTCGAATACTCGAGCGATGGCCATCTTTTGGAATTCACATTTCGTACAAGGCGGGTCAATCAGATCTACTATGGATCGATTTGGACCGCTTGACCGTCTGCTTTGTCACCCATCCGATTCCAGGTAATCCGATCAATCGTTTCCGGAACGAATCGAACGCTGCCGTCACCCAAACAAATCTGACAACCCCCGGGATGGTAGCTGGACGCCGAGACATTCGCTCGACCCGGACCCGGCGTGACGGTGGCAGTGCTCTCAGTACAACTCGGACCATTGGGGGTATAAATGGTCGTGAAACCTGAGAAAAACGGAGCACCAAAGTTCCAGAGATTGCCCTGGCCGAAGATTGCGGTAGGAATGTACAGCTTCGTGCTCGGGTTATAGAGGGTGCCCGCTAGGCACGGATCTCCAGACTGTTGAGGAATCAAACCAATAAACGGCGAGGAGAGGGTATAATCTCCACCGATGGCAACGGCGCCAATGAACTTTTGGCTGTTCGTATACATCATTGCCACCTCACCAATAATGACGACATTGCTCGTTCCGTCAGTCAGATCGGCGAAGTTGGCGCCGCGCAGATACGAAAAAGCGCCGTCGTTTATTGTGTTAGTCAAGTTATTAAGCGTGCCCAAACGACCCGCAGGAGACTGAGTACTGCCCCCACCAATGCAGGCCTTGTAACTAATTCGACCCACCGGGCCGGGAAGCCAAGGGGCGCCGGGGGCAGTTGACTGAATTTGCGACGGCCGTGGTCCGGATGGACATAAGTAACCCGTCAATTCCAAATTGCTCGTCTGATTGGCCGGTGTTACACGAACATAGACGGGATGGTTTGCCTCGATCACGAAGGGTTGTGCCTTCACAAAGCTTGTAATTCCATCCAAGGCATTTTGCTGTTCCATGTACGGCAAGATCATCATGGCCCAGGACCATGATCCTTGTGGCATATTGAGAAGGCCGGTCTGAAAATAGGTCGTCACCGGCAGCGTATGCGGCCCCACCGAACGGGGTGGTAACTGCTTGTAGGTGTCGTGATAATTGTGCAACGCCAAGCCAATCTGCTTGAGATTGTTGGAGCAACTCATGCGACGGGCCGCCTCGCGAGCCGCCTGAACCGCAGGCAGCAATAACGCTACTAGGATGCCGATAATGGCGATTACTACTAGCAACTCGACGAGAGTGAAACCTGACCTACGAACTAGCTTTCTTTCCATACGCTGCTCCTTAACGAAAAATGATGCCGTTGGGGGACCGAACAGAACGACCTCTCTCTAGAGGTAAAAATGTAATTCATCGGTCTAGCGATGGCAAGGTTTGAGTCAACAACTTCCTGGAGGTTTTTGCAGGAAAAACACACAAACAGTGTGAGACACCGCGCATTAGTGATTTGACGGCGCCACCAGCGGTCCGGAATCACGTACTCACAGTCTGGGACACCATTTTCACAGCCGATTTTCGTATCCGCTGTCTGCCCTGAATCCTGGCTGCCTGACCGCACGGAAATCCGCCGGAATTATGGCGGTGCTGCGGCGGAAATCGGGAGGAACCGACTTGGGCTGTGACGGCTTATGGTTGTCGCCTTGTGACTACAACGTGGCAATGATCCAAGCTGCAACGATGGTGGCGGCGACGCCGATTGCGACCCACATCCAGACCGGCTTCCTTAACCGTACCGGCGATCCATTTGATTTAGTCGTGGTTCGGCCACTCCCTTGCTTAATAATCGAACTGCCGCCGGTATCTATGCGAAGTTCTATCGTACCGCTGTCCGATATTACTCGACTCCCAATTCCCGGATTCCCAATTCCCGGATTCCCAATTCCCGGATTCCCAATTCC
>CAZFLF010000400.1:0-6348 GCA_964519825.1 uncultured Pirellulaceae bacterium
TCAGCCGGAGTTCGTCCACAAGTATTTCAATGGGCTGAGCGACTGCCTCAGAATCAGCTTTGCATTCTTTCTGAGCGTTCTTTTTACTGCGGTGATGTTTAAGTTGCTGTCGCCACGACTCGGACACCTTGCTCACTGGAAATCGTACCCGCCCGCTTGGCTGGCAGCTTTGGTGGCATGGATTGTGGTTGCAATTGTCGATGTCTCGGTTGGTTTCGACCCTGGTGGGTACCGTGCAACAGCACTTGAGTGGCTGGGATATGGGGGCAGCTCGCTTTTGATCATTGGCTGGTATTTTGGGCTGAGGTCAGAGATCGCTCAGTTGATTTGGACGACGGAGAAGGCGCAATCAGCGAGAGCACGTGCAACTAAGCTCCAAGACATCGAGAACGCACCGTGGGAAGAGATTGAGGCTTGGCTCCGATCCGATGCACCGGCCCGATACGACTTTCTTGACAATCGAAGTGTCGCTGATCGTGTGAGCCGATTGATATCGATCGGCACTCGATTTGTAGGAATCGTTGGTCCATTCGGGGCGGGAAAAACGAGTCTCGTAGAATGGGTGACCGACACCCATAACGTTTTCCACGATGAGACCGTCGCTGCTCCCTTTCGTCTGCGGAGATCCGGGACGCAATGGATCGTTACGCGGTGCGTTCAGTACAGTCTCGCCTGAAGCTCGATCTGTTCTTGTTGACCTCCTACAATGCCTCGGCTCGGGCGCGAACGACCGGGAACTATGCCGATAGCCAGTAGAATAACCGTTCGCAGTGCCGGAAGGTGCTTTATGCAGAATGAGTCCCATCACGATAGTCAAAAGCCGACTTGCGTTGTCGTGGACACCAGCGTTTGGAGGGCCGAACCACTTTTGAAGACACCGCTTGGCGTCACGTTGGTCTACAACGTCCACCGACGCGGTGGTGCCATCGGCTTTCCCGAGGTTGTCGAGATGGAGCTAAAAGACAACATCATTGATGCAGGGCTTGAAGCGATGAAAAAAGCGAAAAGTCACGTCCAACTTCTTCGCACTTTGACCGACGATCCATTTTTCCGGACTGATTTTCAACTGCAAGAAATGTTGAGCCAAAAGGTCGACCAACGTCTCACCGAGCTCGCTCCGGTGCTTGTTCGCGAGCCGTTCACTGTAGAGCACGCGAAGGCCGCTCTGGCAATGGTGTGCGCTAAGCTGCCACCTAACGGCGAGAAGAACCAGCAGTTCAAAGACTCCGCGATCTGGCAGGCCGTGCTGCAGCTTTCACGTCGACATTCGACGGTATTGCTCACGCATGACAAAGCGTTCTTTCTCAATCATGACACTAAAAAAGGACTCGCCGCGAATCTGATAGCGGACTGTCACAAGGTCGGCACGGACGTGAAAATCTTCGATGGCATAGGCCCTTATCTCGAAGTCCTTCGTGAAGCTGAGCCGGCATTCGATCGCGAAGTGGCCAAAGACCTCATTGTCGCCGAGTCGAAGCCGCGACTCATGCGCGAAGCGGAACGCCGTAAGGTGGTTCCGACCGATCTTATTAGTTCCAGCATCTCGGCGTTCCCGACGGAAAATGGTGATCGCCTCGCACTTGATTACACGTTGACGTTCAATATCGTTCATGACTTCCCCGAGGATGTGCTGGGTGTTCCAGAGCAAGGGGTTATCCACGGGAGTTGCTACTTTTTCCCAAAAGAAAAGAAATTGACCGAGCATTACATTCAGCGTGTTGGACTCAAAGGACGCGGAAGCAACTCCTCCAGAGATTTCAAAGACTACGAACAGTCGTTTCCCATTCAGCGTCCCTTGGGCTGGGAATAGCCATAGTCGCGTGGTGTTTACCACCGCAGAAATACCGGCCCGAATCCCACATTGACACTTGTAATCCTTCGGGGCTGACGCGGTTGCGCATTTAAGTTTCGAATACGACGACCAATGATCCTTGGCGAGCACCAGGAACGCGCGAAGCGAAGAATTCCATGTGCTTTGGCTCTTCCCTATTGTATTGAAGCGAGAAACCTTCGACCCCGTGGGGTGTCGAGGCGGGTCTTTTCCATCATTTCGACCAACCTTCGGAATGCATGGGCGATGCTGTCGCAGCCGCGTTTTCCCCTCATCGGTGCACGCATGGCTACGATCCATGATCGGAGGCTCCAGGTTGCCGGCAGAAGCCATCAGCGCTCTCGGCCACCGCCGTTTTACCGGTGTCACTAAACACCGCTCCGGGCGGCGCTATGATCGCGATACGGCTTCGACGCCCATTACGTCCGACAAAGCGGACCGTCACGCGTACGCCACCGACCTCCACGGACCGAGACTCGCCCTGGGAATACCAATCGATACTTTGCGACGCCGTGCTGTCGGCTTGGGAATGGCGTAGTCGATCCATCAGAATGGACCTCCTGGTTTGGGACCGCCTAAGAGCCAACGCGACATTAGTAACTCGGTGCGAAGTCGGACGCGTCCGCGATGGTTGTGTCCTCCATCGAATCGTCGCAACAGGCGCAACAGTGGGCGTCGTGGTGGCGAACGTGGCTAGGCATTGGGACCTCCAGCCGCTTGAACTAGGGCGAGGATCCCGGTTTTGATCGCGGCGGAAAGTCGATCCCACGCGGCAACGACGCGGGCCAGGTCGGGAGGAAAATCCGGACCAGAAATGGCGTCCGAGCTATCTCGGCACCACTGTGGGCACCTCGCCATTTCGGCGTTTGCGCAACTCTTGGTCGTGTTTGCTAGTTGCGCGATTGTGGCCGCGGCCTCCGAAGCCGAAGGTTGGTGTCCTTCCGGGAAGGGCGCAAATGCGGACGTGCCGACCTGAACTGCACTAGGCCAGGGGACCTGGAACCGCGTGCGGAATGTTTTGTGGTCCCGTATGCAAAGGAATACCACGATGACGTGTTCCCCCCGGTAGGTTGCGAAATACCGCTCATCCCACGGTAGGATGCGGCTCCCCAGCATCCTACCGATTTCGATTTTGGGGACAAAATGGGGACAATATTGGCCCTGCAAAGCCAATATTTGTACAATGCGACTGCCGTGACGCGGTGTTGCGGCGAGAACTAAATCCGGACCACGCAACGTATTTGCAACGTTAATCCATCACAAAAGCAACGACGAAAAAGCCCCTTCGAGTCCTACCGGGGGAGCTTTTTGCTTTTCTACGAGCAAAATCCGCACAGCAGTTAACGCTCGGCCGCGAGAGATCGCCCGCCGGGCGTTTCGCGTTTCTGGCCTTAGTCTGCAATGACTTGCGCAGTTCGAAGTCGCCGGGCCATTATCTCTATTTCGACAGAGATCAATTAGAGTTCGGTAGGAACCTTGAAGGTTCCTTGCTCACCCCGAAATCTCCGGTCCAAAACTCTCGGAATCTCTGGTTAACAGACGCCCAGGAGTTAACAGGCTGTTCCCTTTCGGCACCGGAAAGGAACGGCTTGCGTAATGGGCTAATATCCGGGACGGGGACGAGCGCTCGCGTGCCCGCAAGGGCAAGCGCACGCGATCGGACGTACGATCCAATCGTAAGATGAAACCACGACGTGCGGCGTCGTGGGCGACGACGAGCTAGAGACCGGCGGTCGTCTGACCGGCGTATTCCTGCCCAAGTATCCGTTTCTTCAATCAGGCCTCGGCCCTTTAAGTCAGCAATCACGAGCGTAAAGACATGGTAGCTCGCATGCCACTTCGACCTACTCATCACCTCTGACATATCAAGGCGATGGTCGGCATCAACGGCGTTCGCACGAAGTAACGCGTCCAGAATGAAAACCTGCCGCTCTTGTATCGGAGGGGATTGGCGCATGATGCTGCTCGCCGAATCTCGCGGCTTTCGTCGTTATCGCTGGCTATTCCCAGCCGGCAGTCGGGGAGGGACGTCTTGACGCCACACTCTTCAGAATAAGAAGTAGCACCGCTCAGAGAATCGCCCAGCGAATCGTCTCGCTTGCTTCCGAGCTACAGAGTTACTTCTCCTAATCTCAACTCCGTTCGCCGTCTGTTTCCATGAGATGCTCGCAGCGTTGCCTACTTTCGAGAGATCGCGGTTCACCGTGTTCGAGAGTCAATCGAGGAGGAGTTTTCGAGGCTCCCCTATGAGCCGTACGCTCCGGTGAGAAAACAGTTCCTGAAACTCCTCTTTGTTGTAAACTAGCGACGGAAGGATGCGCGCTACGTCGGCAATCACGACAATCGCGACGAGTTCCTGCGTGCCTTCGCCGGTGAACGGAGCGTTACGGAGTTCAAGGATCATCGGCACAACGGACTCATTGACCTGCCTCATGCGCGATTGTTGCTTCTCGATTCGCTCAAGGACACACCCGCGGCGCCGGGCCGTCTCGGCGAGGAACAGATCGCCTGGCTGCTGAAGGAAGTTGATGCTGAAACCGACAAGCCGATCGTTGTCGTGGCACATCACAACCCGCGTGTCGGCGGCGACCCCGCGCATTTCCCCGGCGGTGTCGAGGACACCGACGCTTTCTGGCCTGAGCTGGTAAAACGCCCGCAGGTCAAGGCCTACATCCATGGGCACGTACATGATTGGACGCTGGGTATGCACTCCGGCATCCACATCATCAATACACTGGCCAGCGCAATGGTGGCAAACACGGCCATCAGTACGAATGGCTGGACGATGGCAACTTTTGATCGCGACGGCGTGGCACTGCAAACCCACACCTACCTCCCCAATCATCCCTGGAACGGCGAGCGCAAGTGGCTCTACGGGCGTCAGCCCAAGAAAGTGGGCTGATTGTCGTTGATCGATACAAGATCGGCGGCAAGCGCAGCATGCGCCGCGAACTTCACATTTCGTCGCGACAACACTCACGACGTCGTTAACTTAAGAAGTGAACCGTGTAATGTCCGATCCCCTGCTTACGATCCGCAATAACCATTCCCCGTCATGTGGCGATCCACCAATCATGTGTAACGTGGATTGTGAATGCATGTTCTTATTAACCGTAGTGCGTAGCGCCGATCGTGCTTCAAAGTTTTTCGGCACAGACGTGTATCGATGCAAAGAGCTCATTCCGCCGATCGCCAGTGAGTCGGTTTCAATCGCTCCAGTGTCGACTTCCGTCAGATGCCAGCCCGTAAAACAACCGAGACGTGGGTCGTGACGAGACCTAGCAACCGTAAGATTCTGCGACAGTGCTGACGGATCCTTCACACGAAATAAGCTGAGCGCCGTGCCATCACTGGGATTGAACACCCAAGAGTCGTGGGCGGTGTGTGCCTCCTTGCTAATCTCAAAGCTGCCGACGAAGTCGTACTTGCCACCGCCTGCGTTGAATATCAGGTGCAGAGTATCGCCCGCTCGGACGTTCTTCACGTTCGGGATTAATGCTCCTTTTGCGTTGAACGCTGTCCGACACAGAAACTGATGGGCAAAGATCCGGTTCAGTGTATCCTCCACCGATTCCGTCTTTTTGCTCGCCCGGTAAATCCACTCGCTCATGGCACAGTCCTCCGGAAGCTCAGGCCGTTGATATTCGTCGCACTTGACTACCTTCCATGCTAAGTCCCCTCCGTTGACTCGGTTTCGTCATGTTGGACTGATGTACCCGGGTAAGACTGCGTCTACTCGGAGGTCAGACGACACTGCGTCTCCCCGCAGTGCGTATCTTCATTCTGGCTGTGTGATATGAAAGAACTTCTCGGCGTATCGCTGGCCGATCTGGGTCTGCGAGGCAGTGTCGAAGTGGACGTTGTCTCCAATGTTCCCCTTGAGATCGCGGGCATCGACGCAGGCGGTGTGCGGGCGTTTGCCGGGCAGCGAGAGCAGGAGTTGGTTCATGTCGGCTTTCCTGCCGCCTCCGGTGTCGGGTCGCATCTCGCCGATGGTGCAGGCGATGAAAGGCAGCTCTGGTGCTGCGAGATCGGCGCGCAGGTCATCGACCAGCTTCAGCAGTTTCGCCTCGTGCGTGGCCATGCCTTTGTCCGTGGCATCGGCTTCGCCTTGCAACCACAGCACGCCGCGGATGCGGGCTTTCACGGGCGCCGACGTTTGCAGAGCCAACGTTGCGCGACGCAGCGCTTCGTCGTAAAGCTTCGCGCCCTTCTGCCAGAGGTTGATGCTTGATCCGCCGACAGCACAGGGGATGAGGCCGATCTGGACTTTGGCATCACGGGCGGCGAGCGTTTCGGCGAAGCTCAATCCCGGGCCGACGCCCGCATTGTCCGTGCCTTGGAACGTCTTCGCATCGCCAGTTAGATGCAGCGGATGCCGGGCGAGATACCAGTGGTCGTCCTTGAGATGCATCATGGCAATATGGGGATCGCGCTTTGGTTCGTCGGGCATGACACCACGGCCCTTCATGTTCGACTGGCCGATGAGCAGGAACAAATCGAGTCGCTCAACACCG
>CAZFLF010000401.1:0-6336 GCA_964519825.1 uncultured Pirellulaceae bacterium
GTAGCTCACGCACTCGATGGGACGTATGGGACTCATAGGTCCTATACGACTTATGAGTCCCATACGTCCTATGGAACTCCGGGCTACGGTCGCGTGACGGCTACGGCCAGATTTCAGTGACTTGTCGGCATCCGCACATCAAAAACCACTAACTCGCGGTGGTGCCCAGGCCCGGCTCGAAACGGCGAACCAAGGGCACACTGTGCAGCCCATCACGCCGAGCTTCCAAGCGTTCTGGATCTGGTTTGGATAAAATAGGTTAAATGGACGACCGATTGCTTGAAGAATGTTCATGGTCTAACTAAGCTATCGGCGAAAACCGGCCGTCGAGAGCTGCGAATGCGATTGTAACGAGTTCGCGGGTTATAGCCGGGATCTCCCGGCGAGCAGGGATTTCTCGGGAAATTTGTACCGAAACTGCTCAAGATGTGGTGGGGCGAAGCTCCCATTCAGTGGCGGCAAGCAAATTGTTTGCAAAGTCACACAATGCTGACTAGTTTAGGATTTGACCTTGGAGATGCGGCTCGGCACCCAGTTATCGGTCAAAAGCACCTACTCTGGTTAGTTGCTCCAGCTTGCCTAGCTTTTCCGATTTTGGCTTGAAGTTGAGTTTGGGTTTGAGAAGTCCAGAGTTGTTCACAAACTGCTACGAGTCATTTGTTTCGAGATAAGAGGAAACTCATGAGTACGTTTCGTCGTTCCATCCGTCGGGTGAAAGCGGCTAGTCGTCGTCGCACCAATGTGCGAGTCGAGTCACGGCGCCGAATTGGATGTGAACAACTCGAAAGTCGCCTGATGTTGGCCGCGAGTCCACTGCAGAATTCGTACAACCCCATGGACGTCAACGACGATGGAGTGGTGGCGCCCGGAGACGTTCTCATCGTCTTCAACACACTCAATCGATCGACGGCTGAGAAAGAGGGATCCGAAGACACTGATTCGACCAGTCTTCGTCGGATGTTTCCCGATGTGAACGGCGACGGCACGGTTACGCCCATGGATGGATTGATTGTGATCAACGGTCTTAATGCCGAAGGAGAAGACGGCTTTACGATGACCTACACCCTGCGGACCTTTAATGAAGCTGGGACGCAGGAGATTTCGCAGGTTGGTGTTGGTCAGAAGTTCCTATTGCGGACCTTTGTTCGTGACAACCGAGTATTGGGTAATTTTCCGAACGGCAATCCCAGAGAAGGGGTATTTGCGGCGTATTTGGACGTCAAGTATCCCGCCGCGCTGGCAGACGTCGCAGGGACGATTGTTCACAACAATACCGACTACGGCCAGGCACCAAACGGTAACACCTCGGTGGACGGTGTGGTTGACGGAGCCGGGTCTTTCCGCGGCTCGCTCACCCCCACTGGACGAAACGAGTTCTTGCTCTGGTCGCTCCCAATCACGGCCGGTGGACAAGGCTCGATCACTTTCACCGGTGAACCGACGACCGATCCGGCGGACCCCGGTGATACTGGCCAATCCCCGTCTTTGGATACTGGTGTCTACGGTGAGGACCGACCGATTTGTCCCAGCTCTGCCGCGTGTACTGGCTCGATGGGTTTTGTGAACGCCACGATTAGTGTGGTGACCGACATTGCGGCCGGGAATGACCAGTACACCGTTGTTGAGGATAGCGGGGTGACTACATTGACCCCGTCGGTCCTGGCCAATGATTCGGTTCTGAATCCACCGGGTGGGACGCCCACGATCACAGCGGTGACTCAAGGAAGTAACCTCGCTACGGTCACCTTTACCGCTGCCAATGTAACCTATCAGCCAGGTGCCAATTTCAACGGAACCGACGTGTTTACCTACACGATCAGTAACGGGCAGGGGGCCACTGCAACCGCCTCCGTGACCATGACCGTGACCCCGGTAAACGATGCTCCGGTTGCGACAGTTCCGGGAGCCCAGACGGTTGCCGAAGGCACCGCGCTCGTGTTTAACACTGCGAACAACAGCAGAGTGTCCTTTTCGGATCCGGATGGCGACGTAAGCGTGCTGGCGACCTTGACCGTGAACAACGGCCAGTTGTCCGTACCAAGCACGGCTGGAGTGTCGATCACCGGAAATAATACCGGCAACGTGCAACTAACTGGCGCGATCAGTGCGATTAACACCGCGTTAGACGGCGCAGGGCTGACCTATCAGCCGAGTGCCAGTTCCAGCGGTTCCGACACATTGACGGTCACTGTGAATGATCAAGGCAACACGGGTGGCGCGGCGCTGAGCGACACCAAGACAGTTGGCATCACGATAGCAGCCGTCAACAATGCTCCAGTGAACAGTGTTCCGGTGAGTGCCAGCACCGATGAAGACGTGGCACTAGTGTTTTCGACTGGCAATGGAAATGCTTTGTCGGTGACCGATGCTGATGCGGGAAATAGCCCGCTTTCTGTCCGACTCTCGATCAACACCGTTGGCCGGCTGGACCTCAGTTCAACGACCGGGCTGACCGTCACCAACAATGGGACGGCAACGGTTGACATTATTGGTCCTGCGGCCGCCATCTCAACCGCGTTAGGTGCTGGCGTCACCTTTACACCGGCTAGTGGATTCACCGGCACGGTCATTTTCACGATGCGGAGTGACGATCAGGGAGCAACCGGCAGCGGGGGAGCGCAGGTGGACACGGACACGTTCCAAATCGAAGTTCTGCCGACAACTCGCCCGAGAGCCGTGGCCGACTCGCCGACGATACTGGAAGATGACACCGTTGGAGTGATCATTAGCGTCCTGCAAAACGACAGAACGAATCCCGGCACGGTCCCGACATTGCTGAGCTTCACACAGCCGAGTACGGGCGGGGCCGTGACACTTATCGACAATGGCACGCCGGCCAATGGCACAGACGACTCTTTGAGATTTGTCCCCACCGCGAACTTTTTTGGCGTGGCTTCGTTTACCTACACGATTAATGAAGTACCGGGGAATCACGCGGATAATAACGGTCCCTCGACAGCCACCGTCAACGTGACGGTTTCACCGATTAATGATGCACCGGTTAACACCGTTCCCGGCGCGCAGTCCGCGACAGAAGACACTGCCCGGGTCATCAACGGTATTTCCGTTAACGATATCGACGCCGGGACGGCTAACATCGAAGTCACATTGTCGGTCACCAACGGCATTGTGAACGTCAACGCGGGTAGTGCGACCGCCGCCAACAATGGTACGAATTCCGTGAAGCTGACTGGATCGTTAACCGCGGTCAACGCGGCGCTAGCGAGCGGCGTCACCTACACTGCAAATGCCAACTTTAGCGGCTCGGATACGCTCACGGTTACCACAAGCGATCTGGGAAATACGGGCACACCGGGAGCCTTGACCGATACCGACACCATTGCGATCACCATTGCTGCCGTTAATGACCCACCCGTTAATACGGTTCCGGGCGCACAAACGGCTTTCAAGGATCAGGATTTTGTCTTCTCGACGGCACGAGGCAACGCATTGCAGATCGCGGATGCTGATGCCGGAAATAGCAACGTCCAAGTCACATTGTCGATTCCGAACGGCACGCTCAACCTCGGGACCACCGCCGGCGTGACTGTCACCGGCAACGGGACCGCCAGTGTGTCGCTGACAGGGACAGTCGCCAGTATTAATGCCGCTCTTGCGGCTGGCGTGACGTACAGACCAACCGCTGGATTTACCGGCAACACCACTTTGAATATGGTGACCAGCGATTTAGGGAACACGGGTGGTCCCGCTCAGACGGATACAGACACGGTTGCGATCAGGGTGGAAGAATTCCTTCCGAGCACGATCGGTGGTGGCGTGTTTGTGGATGTCAACGGCAATGGATCGCGCGACGCCGCGGAACTGGCCATGACGGGTGTTGTCATCACTCTCAATGGTCAAGATATTTTTGGCCAGGTCGTCAACTTGCAAACCCTCACCGATGTCAACGGCCGTTTCTCCTTTGGCACACTGAAGCCGGGAACTTACACCGTCGAGGAAATACAACCTGCGGGGATGCGTGACGGATCCGATACATTCGGCACCGGGTTCACTGCCGTAGGAAACGACAAGGCAACGATCACCATTGTCGCGCCGGGTGGAGTGAATTCCGACACCATATCGTTTGCTGAAATCGGTCTCGAAGCACATTTCCTCCGGGCCAGCGATCTGTTGGCTTCGTCCGCGCAGCCGGATCAATTTGCTGGCGTCGTTTTTGGTTTCGACGGAATATCCGCCTGGAGTATTTACCGTGGAGACGGGTGGGGTGACTATGACAACGCCCGCTTTTCGATCGTGAGTCAGAGCGCAGACAATCGGCACGCGATCGTGACATTGACCGCGCGTCACAAGGGGACAAACACCGACCGCTCCGTGACTATCGACTCGTCGCTCAATGCTCGTCTCATCTTCATTCAAGAGGGTGGAACGACCGTAATTCGGTTCAAAGGTCGGCCGAGTGACTTGTTTGCGATGGCGAACGGCGAAGGTGAAGCCGAAATGTCCGGTGCTGATTACGCCCAGGCGGTCGACCAAGTCATGGCACAGGCCGCCGCTGAGATTGCATGAGCGAAACTGCCGGCACAAGAAACAACCGCGGCCCGGGTTTTCCCGGGCCGCGGTCGTTTATCAGGCGACGCACGTCCCTTAGTAGTTCCAAGACAGGCCGAGATCAATCGTTTGGATCCAAAAGTCGGTGTCCCGGAAATTGAAGGCCGGCTGTGCCGGTCCAACCACCGCACCACCGCTGAGCTGCGTAGCATTCACGTTGCGATCAATCTGATCGCCGGCAAACGCAACTCGCGTGAAATACAGGAACGTGTATCCGACTGAGACCGACAGTTGTTTGGTTACCGCGCAGCTCATTTTGAGATTTGCTTCCGGCGCCCAAACCAAAAGGTCCCGTTCATAGGCACCGATATTCGTGGGTTGGGCATATAATCCACCGTTCGTCGTCACCGCGCCGCCGGCGGTCACGGTATTGTTGCCTTCGATGTTGACCGTCTGCCGCATGTTACCGACCGCGATCTTACCTAACGCGCTGAATGTCCAGCACTCTCGGTACGTTTCGCCGTAGAAACCAACTGAACCGGCGTGGAACTGGTTCTCAACATTAAACAGATCGTTGAAGGCAAAGGTCGCGACGCCGGTCGAGTGCAAACTCGACATCGCTAAGTCGCTGTCGATACGCGTGAATTGATAGCCACCAACCAAGTCCAATCGGTAGTTATTGCCAACATCCAATAACGAACGCCCGAAAATCTCCGCGCCGATAATATCGTTCTCGGCCGTCACGCTGACGGTGCCGGTCGTCAGACCCGGATACGCGACCAACAATGCGTCTTCGCGATTCACGGTTGGGTCGGTGTTGAAGAACGGCCGGCCAATGACCGGGTTACCAGTTGAGGTCGTTGTAAAGTTCACCGCTCCCCCTTCGACAGCGTAGAGCTTCGCGCCCAATGCCAGGTTACAGCTGTCATCCATCCACCGGCCAAACATCAACCGACCAGCGGATTGCCGGTTGTCGTCGATTTGATCGTTTCCAAAGAGCACGCTCGTGGTCGGAAGGCCGAAAACACCGGCATCGGCTTGGAGTGGAATCGCTCCAATATTCGACGTCACCAGTGGTGGCAGTGAGATGCCTTTGTTGTACCAATGCATGTACTCCAGACTGCCAAATGATTGCGCGAGCAGGTTATCTTGACGACAACGCAGACAATGACAGTTTCTGGCACATCCTCTACTTGCCTTCTCATCGCAGGCCCCACTTGCGCATCCGACGGAGCAACCGACGTCCGAAACCATTGGTAATTCCGAGTCATCCGCGTCGCTGAGATGCATTGAGTAGCTGGCCGCGGCGACTCCGTTATCGGTGGTCAGCATCGGCACGTAGTACCCAAACTCCGGTGACTGTGCGCTTGGCTGGCCGGTCGCTGGAGACGACCACGCATTCTGCGCTCGCACCGGCTGTTGGACTGCAATCAACAGAATCGTCAGGACCGTAAGAAACGAAATTGTTAATCTCATGGATACAGCTCATATGCTGGGAGAAGTCGATACTCGTCATATCACCTGATCGACCGCTACTATCGGGAATTCGAGACAAACCGTCACAGGTGCTAAGGTTCACGCAGATTGCCTTGACCCGGTAGATTACCCGGTTTGACGGACCGACAAATCAATACGCGGCCTCGGTGATCTTACGAGGGCGATTGCCTGAGATCAGTTGGTCAGCGACATGCCCGATAATCTCGCCGGCCTGGATGCACGCTGCACGATTGACATCGAGATGCGTCACGGCACGAACTTGCGTCGGACTAATGGCGAGCATCAGTACACCGGATTCCTTCAGCGCGGTCACGAACTCCGCTGCCGAAC
>CAZFLF010000402.1:0-6327 GCA_964519825.1 uncultured Pirellulaceae bacterium
GATACCGTCGACAGCGGCGGAGTTGAAACGCATACCCTGGAACGAATCACGCGTGATCGGCCACCCCGATCCGCCGTTGCCGTATCGGGCCATGCGCGCGTACGAGAAGTTGCCTCTGTTTCAACCTGTGTACCTGCGCGCGGAACCTGGCGGCGATCGCATGTTCCTTGTGGATCACAAAGGATCTTGGGCCGGCCCCGGTGGGATCCGCGTGTTTCAAGACCGTACCGACGTGACCACCAGTGAACCGCTGCTGCACATGGATCGTCTGGTATACGGTTTCTGTTTCCATCCGAAATACCGCGAGAACGGCTACATCTATGTCATCAGTAATGGCCCGGTCGAGGAATCGAAAAAACAGAATCGCATTTCACGGTTTACGGTTGATCGGCATCCACCTCGCATGCTGGACGAGAAGAGCCAGGTGTTGATCCTGGAATGGGATTCAAATGGCCATAACGGCGGCGATCTCGCCTTTGGTCCGGATGGATATCTGTATTGCCCCACCGGTGACGGCACGAGCGATAGCGATACGCTCCAAACGGGCCAGGGACTGGACGACCTGCTCGCAGTGTTGTTGCGCCTCGACGTCGATCACCCTGTCGGCGACAAGCTCTATTCCATTCCTCCCGACAATCCATTTATCAACACCCCCGGCGCGCGTCCTGAGATTTGGGCCTACGGGTTCCGCAATCCATGGCGCATGGATTACGACCACAAATCGAATCAGCTCTGGGTGGCCCAGAACGGCCAGGATCTGTGGGAACAGGTCTATCTCGTGCGCAAGGGGGAGAACTACGGCTGGAGCGTGAAGGAAGGAAGTCATCCGTTCTATCTCGAACGCAAAACCGGCCCGCAACCGATCATGCTTCCCACGACCGAGCACCATCACTCCGAGTCGCGTAGCCTGACGGGAGGAATCGTTTATTGGGGGGACAGGCTGCCCGAGTTACGCGGAGCATTCATCTATGGAGACTACTCAACTGGCAAGATTTGGGGTGTGAAGCACGATGGCACACAGGTCTCCTACCAGCGCGAACTGGCCGATACGACTCTGCAAATCGTCGGCTTCGCCGCGGACCACGCCGGCGAATTGGTTATCGTCGATCATGCCGGTGGACTGTATTACCTGGAACCGATGCCGCCAAACGAGTCGTCCGAGTTCCCGCGGCGGCTGAGCGACACCGGCCTGTTCGTTGCCACCGCAGGGCACAAAATGCAGGCGGGACTGATTCCCTATTCGGTCAATGTACAACTCTGGTCCGACGGCGCTGATAAGCAACGTTGGATAGCGATTCCCGGAAATGCCCAGATTGAATACAAACCGACGCGAGCCTGGAACTTCCCGGACGGAGCCGTGCTTGTTAAGAGTTTTGCGCTACCGCGAAAAGCCGACCTGCCGGGTACTCGGCACTGGATTGAGACTCGCTTGATGGTCAAACAGCAAGGCGAGTGGGTCGGCTACTCCTATCGCTGGAACGACGAGCAAACGGACGCCACGCTCGTCGACGGTCAGGGGGCTGACGTCGAATTCGAAGTTCGCGATGACCACGCCGAAGGGGGAATGCGCAAACAAACCTGGCACTACCCCAGCCGCGCCGAGTGCATGGTCTGTCATTCACGCGCGGCCAATTATTTGCTTGGACTGACCGAGCATCAGATGAACCGCGACCACGATTATGACGGAACTCGGATGAATCAACTGGAGATGCTCGAGAGTTTGGGGGTCTTCAAGGAAAAGCTGCCCAAGCCGCCGGCGGAATTGGCCCGATTGACCGATCCATTCGACGACCAGGCCGACCTTCGCTTGCGGGCGTTGTCGTATCTGCATGCCAATTGCTCGAATTGCCATGTCGACGCCGGAGGGGGCAATGCCGCATTTGACATCGAGATCCACAGCAAGCCCGACCAGGCCAAACTCTACGATGCACGCCCGGTCCATACCACGTTCGGTATCGACGGTGCGAAGGTCATCGCCTCAGGTCAACCCGACAAGTCGTTGCTCCTGTATCGCATGGAGCGGCGTGGTCACGGGCAGATGCCGCCGCTGGCGACAACTCTTGTTGACAAGCAGGCCGTCGAGTTAGTGCGGAAGTGGATCGAGCAGCTGCAGCCGGCAGAAAAGAAACCTTAGTTCGACTTTCGCACTTTTGGGGTGGGTGAAGACACCTGCGTCGGCCGTTCACAATAGTTTCTGCGAGTCGGCTTGCCCCGTTAGGGGCATAACAAATCAGCCCAGGGCAGAGCGGAGCGTCGCCCTGGGTAACGGTCACCACAAGTTCCGATGCCCTGAAAGGGCGCAACAAAAGGCATCACATCAACCGTTGTTTTGCCTTTACAGGGCGTCGGGCTGTTTGAATTGCCCACCCAGGGCGGCGCACCGCGGCTATCGCCGCTCCGCTTTGCCCTGGGCTGATATGTTTTGCCCTTTCAGGCCGGAAATAGTACGAAACGCGAACGTAGCGCTATTCCGCGCCCCGATTTTTAGTCCGTGCTTGCAGGAACTCGTCCGGCCGCTTGTTTCTGTGAGCAAACTCTGCAAACTGTTTGGCAGTAATCCATCTTTCACTCATCGGAAAAGCTACATGTCCACCATTGATATTCTGGTTCGCGCCTGTGCCTTCAATCGACAACGAACTCTCGGCCTGCTGGAACAGGTCGAGCAGGCGGCCAATCCGCAGGCAGTGCTCGGTTGGCGTCCCGGTCCCGGGCGCGCCCACATTGCTTGGCAGCTGATGCACATTGGCGTCACGGAGGAGATCTTTGCTACCGAGCGGCTGGCGCCTAGCAAACCCGGCGCGTTCACTGAGCTCTGGCCGCGCTTTCGCGGCGGCAGCAAGCCCGACGACAATATCCCGTCATCCGCGGAAATCCGCCGCGTGTTGGGGGAAGGACGCGAACACCTGCTCGAAACGTTGTCGCAATTCGGCGATGAGAATTTAGGTGACATTCCAGAAGCGCTCAAGCAACGCAATCTCACGATGCTCGACGTGCTGCACATCCTGGGCTGGCATGAAGCCCATCATCAAGGCCAATCGCACATCACATTTAATCTCTACAAGGCCAGCCAGTAGTTTTGGTTCGGGTTTGCACCCAGCCGCCGTCAACGCATTCCCAAGGAGACTCGTCATGAACCGACCAGCGCAGGTCCAGGAGATCACGATGGAAATGGCAATGGAAGACCCGCTCAGCAAATCGAAAGAGTCCTTCGAGAGCCTGATCGCCCAGATTAGCGTGTCCGACTCGCCGGTCGGGATCGATGCGAAGTACACCCACGCAATTATCATCGACTTCTTGCGGCAGATCTCGCAGCGGCTCGACCGCATCGAGCAGCGGCTGGATAGCCCGCCGAATTGACCGCGACAATGCAAATACTGCGTGGTCGGCCCCGAGACATTTCAAACGGGATCGGTTCAGGAGATGATCTCACGGACTACATTCCCATGCACATCCGTTAAGCGATAGTCGCGGCCACTGTGTCGGTAAGTCAATCGCTCGTGATCGAATCCCATCAGATGCAGAATCGTGGCGTGCAGGTCGTGGACGTGCACTTTGTCTTGGACGGCGTGCCAGCCAAATTCATCGGTGGCGCCATGGACCATTCCGCCGCGCACTCCGCCGCCGGCCAGCCACATTGTGAAGCCAAAGGGATGATGCTCGCGACCGTTATCCCCTTCCGCAGTCGGCGTGCGACCAAACTCGCCTCCCCAAAGAATCAGCGTGTCCTCCAGTAATCCGCGGGCCTTGAGATCGATCAAGAGAGCGGCAATCGGCTGATCGACCGCCGTGCAGCGTTTGGGCAGGTTCTCGCGCAGCCCACTGTGTTGGTCCCAAGCGTTGTTCGCCGGGGCGTCAAAGAGTTGCACGAAGCGCACACCTCGTTCCACCAACCGACGCGCCATCAGGCATTGCCGACCAAACAGTTCGGTGGCCGGATTATCAGTCCCATACAACTTGTGCACGGACTCGCTTTCGCGCGCCAGGTCGAACGCTTCCGGTGCTTCCCGTTGCATGCGGAACGCCAGCTCAAACGAAGCGATCCGGGCGTCCAGCTGGCTATCGATCACGCGGTCTTGCTTGTGAATCTCATTCAGCCTGCGGATCGCATCGAGCTTCCCCCGCTGGCGCTCGAGGCTGCCGGAGGGTTCGCCGAGGTTGGCGATTGGATTCTTCAGGTCGCGGACCAGCGTTCCTTGATACGCGCTGGGAAGGAAACTCGATGCCCAAAGCTGTGCTCCTTGAAAAACTGCTGCGGGACTGACGACAACAAAACCGGGCAGGTTTTGGTTCTCCGTCCCTAAGCCATACGTAAGCCACGATCCCATACTCGGCCGCGAGAAGGCCTGCTCGCCGGTGCACATCTGCAGAGCGGCCCCCGTGTGGTTGATATTGTCGGCCACCAGCGAACGAATGACGCAGATGTCGTCGATGCAACCGGCCACGCGGGGCAACAGCTCACTCACCTCGATGCCAGACTGGCCGTGGCGGGAGAACTTCCACGGCGAAGCCAGCAGGTTGCCCGTCTTCGTCCGTTCCAGTTTCGGCTTCTCGAACGGCAGTGGCTTACCGTTGTCCTGGATCAGCCGAGGCTTGGGATCGAACAGATCCACGTGCGATGGTCCGCCGGGCATGTAGAGAAAGATGCACCGCTTAGCACGGGGTGGGTGATGGGGGACGCGGACCGCATACGGATGCACCGCCCGATCCGGTTCCCCCACACTGGTCGCGGGTGCCTCGGCTGCCAGTAAATCGGCCAGCGCCAACAGGCCAAAGCCACTGCCAGCGCGAGCCAGCAATTCGCGACGCGAGAGAAACGGCTGAGTCTGCATCGATTGTCGCCTCGTTTACTTCCCAACGCGGGCTGCGTTTCGCAACCCAGTAGGACGGGCACCTTGCCCGTCGCAAAAATCCAGACGGGCAAGGTGCCCATCCTACAATCTACCTAGCCTCAGTCGAGATACACGAACTCATTGCTGCAGATCAGCACGTGGGCTAAATCCCACCAGGCGGCGTCCTCACCGTGCGGGCTGGATTGGGAAAGAACCTGCTTGCCAATTTCGATGTCCTTCATGGTGGCTGGCCGGCCAAACAGCAAACGGCAAGCGCGGTCGATGCGGGCCGTCGCGTCGCCGGGCACTTCACGGGCGAGACGCTCCGCTAAATGCTTGGCCTGCGTGAGCACGAAATCGTGGTTGAGCAGCAACAGCGCCTGCGGGGCGACGGTGCTGACGATCCGCTTCTCCGAAGAGGCGTCGGGATTCGCTGCGTCGAACAGCGTCGCATAGCTGCTGCGATCCCACCGGGCAGTCTGCACATACAGAGACCGCCGCAGAATAGTCAGGTCATCGCCGGCCGGACCACCCGGTGACGAATCGAGGCGGCCGGACACGAACAGCATGGCATCGCGAATCGCTTCGGCTTCCAGACGACGAGCAGTAAATCTGCCGAGCCAGCGATTTTCGAAGTCCTGGTCGAGTTTCTCACGGGGAACCGAACTCGCCTGCTGATACGTGGCGGAGAGCATGATCCGCCGGTGCAGTTTCTTCAGCGACCAGCCATCCTCGACAAACCGTGCCGCCAGCCAATCCAAGAGCGCCGGGTGCGAAGGAGCTTCCGACAGCAGGCCGAAGTTGTTAGGCGTGCGCACCAGCCCTTCGCCGAAGTGCCATTGCCAGACCCGATTGACGATCACTCGCGCCGTGAGCCCGTTGTCTTTCGCCGCAACCCAGCGCGCCAGTTCGCGCCGGCCGCTTCCGCTGGCAATCGGCGACTGCTGGTCGCCGGCGAAGAACTTCGGCAAGCGGCGCGGAACCACGGGGCCCAGCCGCGTGTAGCTGCCGCGAATGTGTAACGGCACGTCTTGAATGTTGGGGAACAGACCACCCGGCGTTCCTCCTTCCTGCACAGCCATCGCCCGTGGCGGTTCGGGGAGCAATTCACCTTTGAGCTTGTCGCGCTGTTCGACAAGCTTCTGCCGCTCGGGACTGTCGGCTGGGGGCGGTGGTGACTTTTTATCGAGCTCCGCCAGCTTCGCGTTCGTCTCGCCGAGTTGCTTCACTTGTTCATCGCGCTGTGCCACGATCGCCCGCGGAATCAGCGGCACGCGATTCATCGTGTACTCCGCTCCCTTGGCCCCAAGCTCTTTCAGAATGTGGGAACTGTAGAAGACTCCGGCCAGGGCGTAATAGTCCTCCTGAGAGATCGGGTCGAACTTGTGGTCGTGGCAGCGAGCGCAACCGAGCGTCAGGCCGAGAAACGCCTTCCCGATTGAGTCAATCTGGTCGTCCGCCATATCACTGACGATCTTTTCCTTATCGGCATCTCCAC
>CAZFLF010000403.1:0-6303 GCA_964519825.1 uncultured Pirellulaceae bacterium
GTGTTACTTCCGTCCGCGACAAGCACGAACCCAAGCGACGCTTCCAAACGCATCCTTCGGAGGCAACTATGAAGATTATCCTGGCCCGTCCACGCGGTTTTTGTGCGGGCGTGAACATGGCGGTCACCGCCCTCGAGACGGCGCTCAAGATTTTTGGCGCGCCGCTCTACGTCTATCACGAGATCGTCCACAACAAACACATCGTCGAGCGATTTCGCCAACAAGGCGTCGTGTTCGTCGATCGCGTAGATGAAGTCCCGCCCGGCGCGCGGCTGATGTATAGCGCCCACGGCATCTCGCCCGAAGTCCAGCAGGCCGCGCAGCAACGCTCGTTGCAAGTGATCGACGCCACCTGCCCGCTCGTGCGGAAAGTGCATTGGCAAGCGGTGCGGTTCGCGCAGCAAGGCTACACGATTGTGCTCGTGGGCCATGAAGGGCACGACGAGGTGATCGGCGTGCTCGGCGAGGCCCCCGGGAAAATGCTGCTGGTGCAATCGGTGGAGGAAGTCGATCGGCTCGAACTTCCCGCGACGGCAAAAGTGGCCTACCTGACGCAAACGACTTTAAGCGTCGACGAGGCCAGCAAGATCCTCGAGCGCTTGAAGCAGCGCTTTCCGCAAGCGGTTGGCTCGCCCAAAGAAGACATTTGTTATGCCACCCAGAACCGGCAAGAGTCGTTGAAAGCCATTTTGAACGACGTCAACATCGTGCTCGTCGTGGGGAGCCAGAACAGCTCCAACAGCATGCGGCTGGCCGAAATTGCGCTGGAGCATGGCATCCCGAGCTATCTCATCGATGGTCCGCAAGACATTGAGCCGCAATGGTTTCGCGGCGATGAAGTGGTCGGAGTTACCGCCGGCGCAAGCGCCCCAGAGGATCTCGTCGGGGGCTGTATCGAACTGCTGACGCAGCAGTTCGGAGCTACACTCGAAGAGCGGTCGATGCGCGACGAGGATGTCGAGTTTCCCTTGCCCGTTGAGCTGCGCGAACTTCTTGTCACAGCCGGGGCCTAACTGGCGCCACCTATGCAAACAAATCCCAATATTCAACGTAATCCCACGCGCGCCGTGCGCGTCGGCTCGATCACCCTAGGCGGCGGACATCCCATCGCAGTGCAAAGCATGACAGCCACGCACACGCAAGATGTCGCAGCGACGACCGAGCAAGTCAGAGCCTTGGCCAGCGCCGGCGCCGATGTCGTCCGGATTGCCGTTGACAACTGCAAGGATGCTGAAGCGCTCGCCGAAGTGCGCAAGAACACGACCGCGAACCTCTCGGTCGACTTGCAGGAGAACTATCGCATGGCGGCGGTGGTCGCGTCGTCGGTCGACAAAATTCGCTACAACCCGGGTCACTTGCACCACCACGAGCACGAGCGGTCGTGGCAGGACAAAGTGAAGTTCCTCGTGCAAACGGCTGGCGAGCACGGCTGCGCTTTGCGGATCGGCGTGAACTGCGGTTCGGTCGATCCCGCCCAGGCCGAGAAATATGAACATAACGATTCGATCACGCCGATGCTCGACAGCGCGCTGGAGCACTGCGAGCTGTTGGATGCCTTGGGATTTAATCGCTACTGCGTTTCGTTGAAAGATTCCGATCCCAGCAAGGTGGTCGAGGTCAATCGCCGCTTCGCGAAAATCCGGCCAGACGTGCCGCTGCATCTCGGCGTCACGGAAGCCGGGCTGCCTCCGGACGGAGTCATCAAGACCCGGATTGCCTTTGAGCAGTTGATTAGCCGCGGGATCGGCGACACGATTCGCGTCTCCCTGACCGTGCCCAACTCTCGCAAGTCGGACGAAATAGCAGCGGGACGCCAAATCCTGCAGGACATCGCCGCGGGCCGGGTCCGCAGCGTGGTCGATTTCGGCACGAAGAAGCTGAACATCATCAGCTGCCCAAGCTGCTCGCGAGTCGAGAACGAGGCTTTCATCGAGCTGGCGCAGCAAGTCAAGGAAGTCACGCAGTATGCCCAGGAGCACGCGATTACGATCGCCGTGATGGGTTGCCGCGTAAATGGTCCCGGCGAGACCGACGACGCCGATCTGGGAATGTGGTGCGGTCCGAATTACGTTACGCTCAAACGCGGCCGCGAAGAGCTCGGCAAATTTGGCTACGACCAGATTCTGCCACGCCTGACGTCCGAACTGGATCAGTTGATCCAGGGCCGCAGTCTGCAGGTAGTCGGCTAAATTGCTGGCGCTGGCGTTAGTACGGCTTGATGTAACCGATGCTGAGCCAGTGGGCTTGGGCTCGCAGGGTGCTGTTGTCGAAATCGTTGCCGACGATTTGGCTGTCGGTGACGACTCGCGTGGGCGACCACGAATACTGGTAAGCGAAGTTCAGCGAAGCATCGCCGATGTAGCGGCTGAAGCCGATCGAAGCGGCATGCTCCAAAATTCCATCGAGGTAGGGACTGAGAGTGGAATCGGGCACGGGGCTGTTGTGATAGGTGTAGCCTGCGCGCCACGTCATGTAGTCGGTCGGCGTCCACTCGTAGGCGAAGCGGTACGACACCGAGTCACTCCAGTTCAGCGGATAGGCTTCGCGATAACTCGCCCCAAGGATAGCGCCCACGATCGGGTCGGAGGGATTGCGGAGCGTAATCGGCAATTCGTCAAAGGCGCTCGACCAGTCGTACCATACGACATCAACTCCAGCGCGAGAACCGTAGCCGAGGTTATGCATCGCGCCGATTCCCAGCGATCGCGGCCATTCAAGGTTAATTCGCGAATCGAAGTTGCTTTGGAGCGGCCCGAATGGCGTGATCGGCAACTCGGCGCGGGCTGTCCCCTCGAACGCGAAACGGGTCTCTTCGGTATACGATAGCCCGATGACAGTATCGGGGGTCAGCTTGTATTGTAAGCCTACGCTAGCGGTGGGCGCGGCACCCGTGCCTTGCAGGTCGATTAGCGTCGGGACCGCGGGCAGTGCAGAAGTATAAAACGGACCCTCCAGCTCGACGTGGGAAATCGCCAAGCCGAATGTTCCGCCGATCGACAGGCGATCGTTCACCTGATAAGCCAGGCCTGGCAGGATTTTTCCCAGGGCACCGAGCGACTTATAGCTGGCCGGGCCCAGGTCAGAATTCAAGTCGAAGCCCGCGCCGAATCCAGCGGGCACAAATGCGCCAATGCCCCAAGCCCAGGGGCTACAAGGATCGCGTCGGACGTAACTCACCATGCCGAGGGGATAGGCGTTGCTGCTGGATTCGGCATTCGGATTGGCGGGATCACTGTAATCGACGTTGCAAATAAGGGTGTCGACGCTGATGTCAAACAATCCTGTCCCCTCGACATTCGTCATGCCGCCCGGGTTGTCGAAAATGACGGCGCCGTTGTCGGCATAGCCCAGGTTAACGGCACCGCGACCAATCGAAACTGCACCGATCCCATCGCGAATCAAGCCATCGGCAAAAACCGTGGGTGCCATCGTTGTTACAAGGAGCAAAATTACTGCCGTGTATTTGGAAGCATGCATGGCGCGATCCGGCGGGGTGAGGTGGGCGTGGGCACTTGGTCGGGATAAAGCCACTGCAGTTACCTTCGTCGGCATGCGCTAAGCAGCTTGGTGTATTCCAGTTAGGGCCGCAGAATTGGAACGACCGGAAGCGCAATTCCTTCGTAATCGGAACACACTCTCGGCAATTCACGCTTACGATCGGGCTGGGCAATTTGGGAAGAAGATGTGCGTCACGAAGACTTCGCCAAAAAAACAAAATTAATGCTTGTTGCTGAAGGCAGCAAGGAAATCACCCGATGACGATTGTACGGAATGTATCGCTTATGCAGCGCGAGGCGTGCTTCCCTGCAATACCGATTGTCCTGGACGCGGAGTCAAGAGATGAGCATGAAGCGAGTTTATTTAGGGCTTTTGTTGGCCGTTTTGGCGAGTGGCCCGATTGGGTCGGCTTGGGCCGAACGGCAAACAGCCACTGTGCGCGACGCGCCGGATGAAGTGGACGCACTGTCGCCTGCTCAAGTGTTCTCGACTGAGCAATACGGGTACTCTGAAATCAGCGATTCGATGTGCGAGCCTTGCAACAGCGGGCCGTGCAACGGCGGGCCGGGCCTTTGGTTCGGCGGCGCGGAATACCGTTACATTCGCCCGACGTTTAGCGAGGCCGTGGCCTTCGCCGTCGTAACCGACTCCTTCGTAGGAGGCTTTCAGCGACAAGTTGTGGCGGAAGAGCTGAGCTTCGACTACGACAGTTCATCGAGGTTCTATTTAGGCCTGCATATCGGCGATTTCCAGGACATTCGCTTTTCTTATTGGAATTTAGATATGGGCGTCAATGTGGCCGGCGCCGCGGGCGCCGGCCAGACCCTAGTAGATCCCTTTGGAAACCTGGGAGCCGCCGGATCGAGCATTAACACCAACGCTTCGATCAATATGAACGTGTTCGATCTGGAGTATCTTCAGACGATGAACTTTCCCTGTCAGCAGGTAGACTTTGTCTACTCGGCAGGGCTTCGGTTTGCGAACGTCAAACAGGATTACGATTCCACCATCCGGACTGCCGGCAACGTTTTGACCAGTGCGGGTGTGTTCACGGCGGACTTCGACGGCGTCGGCCCGTATTTCTCGCTCGCCGGCAGCACCTCGCACAGTCGGCAGTTCTCCCTGCTGGCCAAAGGCGGCGCAGCATTGCTGATCGGCTCATACGATGTTGCCTCCGGGGTCACCATTCCAGGCGTCGCAGTTGGAGGTCAATCGGCCGAGCGCATTCGCGCGGTGCCAATTTTGGAAGGGGAGTTGGGCGGCGTGTGGCGTCCATCGGACCAGTTCACCGTCTCGGTTGGCTGGTTGTTTCAAGCCTGGTTCAACATCGGAACCTCGGGCGGCACGTTCGACGGGGAAAACCTACCGCTGGCTCCGATCGATACGGTGTTCGGCCAGACAGACGATGCCGACATCATGTCGTTCGACGGTCTCTTCGTGCGGGCCGAGCTCTGGTTCTAGGGCATCCCTAGTCCATGGCCTCGACGAGATAGGCTTGAATCTTCTCGATCAGCTGAATCGGGTCGATCGGCTTGCTGAGATAATCCGTCATGCCGGCGTCCAGGCAGCGCTCACGGTCGCCACGCATGACATTTGCTGTTAAGGCGATGATGGGAATCTCGCGTGTGGCCGCGGGGCCTAGTTGCCGCTGCCGCTGGCGGTACGCCTTGGTCGCCTCCAGGCCGTCCATTTCCGGCATCTGGCAGTCCATAAGTACGATGTCGTAATCCACTTGCTCCAGCGCGTGAAGCGCTTCTTTGCCGTTGGCCACGATGTCGCAGGAATAGCCGGCCTTCGCTAATGCCTGCTTGGTGACAAACTGGTTGATGTCGTTGTCCTCGGCAACGAGAATGCGGGCTTTTTCCGCCCGAACGGGCGCTTTCTCAGCGCGCGGCAATTCCTGTTGCGAGGGAGCCGCGTCGGGGACGATGGGCGGGCCGAGGAGCCGGACCAGCGCGTCGAAGAGCTGAGACTGCCGCAACGGTTTCGCTAAGGATTGTTCGGCTTCGTGCGCCACATTCTGAGCGCCGACATCGCTCGCGGAGCCCAAGCGGAGGATTCCGCATCCCTCACTGCGAACTCGGCTGCGGATCGAAGCCAGCAGCTCGTTCTGGATGTTGTCGGCGGGGTCTTCGTCGAAGATAACGATCTTGAACGGCCGGCCTTCCTGGGATGCCTGAGCCAGTAAAGGCAGGACGTCGCAGCTATGGCTGCTGACTTCCAGCCGCATGCCATAGGCTTGCAACAGCTCGCGCAAGATGGTCGCGGTGGCTGGCTTGTCAGTCACCGCTAGTATTCGCTGTCCGAGGAAACCGTCAGGCAGAACCACTTGGTGGCTGGCGCCGCTGACAACTTTGTCGAACTTGCAGCGGCACCAGAATTCCGAACCGCTCCCCGGTTCGCTACGGGCGCCGATCTCCCCATTCATGAGCTGCACGATCTGCTTGCAGATCGCCAGGCCCAGGCCCGTACCCCCATACTTTCGCGTCGTGGATGCATCGAGCTGCGAGAACGCTTCGAACAGGCGGTTGATTCGATCGGGCGGGATTCCGATCCCGGTGTCGCGGACCGAAAACTCGATGACCGCGTGCATTTCGCTGTCCTCGCGCAGGTCGGCGCGTAACACGACTTCGCCGGCCTTGGTAAATTTGATCGCGTTGCTCACGAAATTGACCAGTACCTGCTGCAAGCGGCCGGGGTCGCCAAGCAGAGCCGGTGAAATCCGCGGATCCACGTATTCGAGCAATTCCAGGCCTTGGCGACGCGCCTGCTCGCCGAGGATGTCGAGGATATTGTCGACCAGCG
>CAZFLF010000404.1:0-6298 GCA_964519825.1 uncultured Pirellulaceae bacterium
AGTATCACGCGACGCGGTCGTGCCACTAGCCAAAATCGAACGGTCTGCATTCATGGTTAGCGTGGCCGAAGCGGCCGACGCTTTGACCGGCGTTAGCTCGACCCATTTTGCAGTCACGTCGCCGGCGGCGCTCAGACCGTCCGCGAAATTAGACCGGGCGTCCGCTGTGGCCGAGAGGCGGAACTTGCCGAGATTCTCCGCCGCAAGATCGCCGGAGACGATGCGGAATGTCAGCAGTACCAAATCGCCTTCGGGGTTCAGCGAAGTAGGCGTTTCAAACACGGCCGTGTTGTTGTCTGGATTGGCGGTGTTGCCCGCGTTGCCCCAAAACGTCGACGCATTGCCGTCGACCAAATTCGCAGGGCTGGTTGTTGCTTGTGAGAACACGGCGGTTGCCTGCTGCAAAGCGACAGTCGCCGTGGCCGTTTCAAACACGTCGTTTACGGTCAGCGTGACTGTGTGAACGCCGGCGGCAAGCGGCACGACGTTCACGGTCGTTGCATCGGGGGGGACCGTGGCAAGGAATGCATTAGGCGTGAGGGTCCACATGTTGGTGCGACGGTAGCCTTGGACGTCGCCTCGGAAGTTGCTTTGCAGCGCGGCTGCGTTGGATGCTCCAGCGCTCAACGTAGTCATCGTGCCGAGCGTCGCGGGAGCCGTCGGAACGCCGCTGATATTGGCGTCCGGTCGTACAACGACGGTTTGACGAACGATCGATGACTCGCCGTCTTTGTCAGTCACCGTCAGTACTACTTCGTAAACGCCGGAATTCTGTGGCACGAAACTGAACTGCTGGGCATCGGACGAGCTTACCGCATGTCCGTTGTTGGAGGCGACATCCCACCGATAGGTGAGAGTGTCCAGCGCCCCAGGATCAGTCGTTCCGACCGCAGTCAGATTTACCGATTGGCCGATCTGCATGAATATGCCCGGCGGTGGAACTGTCAGCGCGTTGGTCGCGCCCCCTGGCGTAGTGAATGTCGCTAACGAGATGACCGGCGCAAGATTGTTTACATTGAACGTCGATCGCGAATTCGCGACACCACCGTCCTGATCGGAGGTGGTAATGTCCAGCGTGTAGGTGCCGTTGTCGATCAACTTCACCTGGACCGGGAACACGGTGGCAACGTTATTGCTCCAATTGCTGGCCGACGCATCCGCCGCGAGCGCGACACGTTCGCCCGTGGCGCGTCGATAATGCTGTTGCACATCCACAGGTGCCAGGGCAGCACCGTAGATTGCGACTTCGTCGAGGCCACCGTTGAAGAAGCCATACGCTGACGCCGTTTCAGAACCGCTTGCACCGATGCGAGTCAGACTCGCAGTATTCGGTTTGTACTTGGTCGCGATGTTTGAAATCAATTCGCCATTGACGTAGAGCGACGAGAAGCCGGAAAGGGCGCCGTTGGCACCCTCTGTCCCCAAGCCGATTATGAAGCCAGCCGATGTGGGAGACGACATTAGGCTGCCGGAAAGTGCGCCAACGGAGACGCCGTTGACGAAAAACTCGGCGGAATTGTCGGTCTTCATTGCTGCGGCGATATGAGTCCATTGTCCGGGGACAATCGATGTTGGAATGTCATAGTCTGCATTCCCGTAGGTCGTGAATCGCAGACCTGACCCGTTCAATCCGAGTCCCCAACCAATACCCGCGGTCTTCGCTGAGATAACGCGTTGGATCCCCGTCGTAACGTCCGGTTTGACCCACGCGGCGACCGTGAAACCGTTCCTCAAATCACCGAACATTTGTGCCGTGCCCAGGTCGACACTCTGATTACTGCCGTTGAAATCTAACGCCGGAACGCTAAATGGCAGGCTGACGCTTTGGCCTTCGTTGAACACCAAGTTGGTACCGGGAGCAAGGACTCGCGTCGGCAGATTGAGCGTCTGCAGATTGGCTAACGCCCCAAGCGTGGCCAGCGTCGTAGGATCGGCTGGGATAACGCCCGAGCGATCCAGCTTCAAGGTCTTCAGGTCTTTGAAGTCGGCCAGCGACGAAATGTCGGTGACGTTTTTCTGATTGTTGAGATTGAGGCTTTGCAGTCGAGGCAGCCCAACCACTTCGCCTGCTTGCGGCCCCGACGTCAGTCGTCGCGGCGCTAGATTCGCCAGATCGTTGTTATCAAGATTCGCGTAGCCCGAAGCATCGGCCACTAAGAAGCTTAGGCGCGGCACGTTGCCGCTCGTCAGCAATTGGTCGTTGCTGGCAAAATAGAGTTCGTTGCCGGGCGCTGTCGTAAGCGACCTAAGCACAAGTCCGCGGTTACTAGACGGATTATCAATCCACCGTTGAATGACCGTAGCGGGAATCGTGAACGAGACATAGCGGGCCGGATTTGCGTTGCCGTCGAAAGTGATCGTCTGTGTGTCCAAGATGGCGCCACTGATCGAGCCCGTCGGTGGTCCGCCGGGAATGTCCGACCAGGTTGTGTTGTCGTTCCAATCTGCAGTGGATTCGCGTAGTTGGACTACTTGAGTTGCATTGAGGGCGGGCTGACCGATATCCGATTGAACGAAAAGCCGTAACGTGGCGTTGCCGGAAACGCGGTTTCCAACCTGCGAGCTCAAATCGAAATGGAAAAGCGGCGTGGCGCGATTGGGAGCTTGGCCATTAAGCCGGAGAATCGGATCGCCCCCAAGACTGAGCCCAGGACTCGATTCGGAAATGTAAGTATCGCCGACGTTGGTTGGCCCGCTGACAAAAACCGGCGGAATGAAGACAACCGGACTCGTCGCGGCCGCAGGCGCTTGGGATGCCAAATCTAACGTCGTAAGATTCACCATCCGTTCAAGGCCAGTCAGGTCGCTTACCCGCACGTTGGACGCGTTCAAGGTCTGCAGCGAGGCGAGGTCGCTCGAGCGGAAGCCGCCTTGCACAAGCGGAAGGTTCATCGGTGCATCGGTCGACCACGTCGGCGCTGTCGATGCAAATACGCCATCGAAGCCGTTGAGCGAACTGTCGTAAACGGTCGTACCAAAACCCTCTTCAAACGACCACTTTCCTATCAAGCCCGATTCCAGGCCAGTGGATGGCCGGTTCAGTCGCGATTGAATCTCAGCAGCCGATAGAATGCGGTCCCAGATCGTCACATCATCTAGCTTACCGACCAAATCCAGGTCACCTATGGCGACCGCATTCGACACGGTTCCTAAGTCGAGTTGCCCCAAAACAGCGGTTTGTGATCCGAGGGATACTCCGTCCACGAAGGCTTCGATCCGATCATTCGTATCGTCCCGTACGATGGCATAGTGGTGCCATTGATCCGGCAGCAACGTGACCGGCAGGTCCCAAACGATGTTTGCGTTGGCGTCGTTGTAGGTGAGTTGTCGATTGTTGATGATCCGCAGATTCATGCCATTGGGGGCGAACGAATCCGATGCGATGATATACGAACCAGGCAAGTTGCGCTGATCGATATTTAGCCAGAACTCGGTCGTCAAAGTCGTGCGTCCCTGCAGCACCTCGCTGGGCAGAAGCACTTGGCTTTGGTTGAAGCTCAGCGACAGGTTCGCACTGTTCGTCACGGCCTGACCAAGTGCCTGGCCGACGACTGCTTCGAGCCGTGGATCGACAACGGTCACGACCGGATCGAGAACTCGTGCGTTGTTGCCAAAGCTCGATTCGCTCGAGATCACCGCTCCCAACGCGCGATCGGCGATATCGCGGTCGCGTATTTCGATCGGCTCTGCTGTCACACGGTCAGCACCGCTGCCTGCGAATATTTGGTCCAGATCGTTGTTGCCGAAAATGGTGTCGTCACCGTCGCCGCCGAAAATTATATCGCGGTCCGACAGAGTCGCTGATTCGTGTGTTTGGCCACGAGCCGGCGCGGTGACGTCGATCACAAACGGACTCTTCGTGCCGTCGGTGTCGTAGACGCGCAGAAAATAGGTTCCTGCCGGGGTTGCTCGCAGATCGAATACTTTCTTGCCGACCGACAGGATCGCACCATCCGCGCCGATCAAATCGGCCTTCAATCCTGTGTCGGCAGCGTCGGTCGTGGAAAGGCGAATTGCGTCACCTGCCTTGCCGTCCCCCAACGTGCTGAAGCGGAACCAGCGATCAGCCCCCGAGCCAATCGTGTACGGCAGGTTGCTACTGTCATTGAAACGTTCCGGTTGCCCTGTGCCGCGATCCACCACGAATGAGCCACTGCCGGGCACGGAAATGTTCTCCAGAACGTCGAATGTCGTCGGCACAGAAATCTTGGTGCGCGTGCCGTAGATCGAGTAGACGCGACCGGCGTTATCGATCTGCCCGTTGACCACACCTAATGCACCGATCGCACCGACGAGCAGATCGTCAATTCCATCCGCATTGATATCGATTTGCGGGCTTTTGGCCAGCGACGTGAACGTAGTCGTTTGAAATTCGCGCACTCGCAGCGTTAGATCGACGCCAGTCTCCGACGCGGTAAACTTCAAACGATTGTCAGCACCCGAAGCGGTCACGAGACCAGCGAGCGGCGTGTTGGCGAGTTGAGCATTGACCTTCGCCGCCAATGAATTGAGCGTGTCGCTCGAGACCGTGGAAATGGCAATGGTTTCATTGAATGCAAACGAGGAGAGCCTGGTAACCACGGTGTCGCCCAGCGCCTGGTTACTGGACTTCGTGCCGGAGAATTCGATCTGAAAACTGGTCTGTGTCGCCGGGATCGCCGCTAAATCGGTCCGCCCGCTGTGCAAGTGGCTTCTGCACAGCATGCGACGCCCGCCGTCAATGGCCGCGGCCCAAAGGACTTGCTTGACTGTCAGCGGAGGGCTGGAGCGTACGACTCTGCCGAGCCTGACGGAAATAGAGAGCGAACGTCACCAAGGAGATGTTTCGCACCAAACAGAATGTGCGTCACTTTTCGCTGTGGTTTATCGTCTGAAGGTTCGGCGCCATCAGCGGACGGAGACGGGATGCCCGTCAGCTTTGGTGCCAACAGAAAACTGAAGGTACGATTAGGCGGTCCACTCGCGTTCAAAATCTGCGGGACTCAACTCGATATCGCGAAGAATACTTCGAAGCGTGCCTATCTTGAGCGGCCGATTGCCGTGGACCGGAACGGATGTCCGATGATTTTCGGATTGCAGAAAATGGTGACTACCGCGCACGCGAGGACCGAAAAGCCGCGACGCTCGAGGAAGTGGACCATCTCTTTGCCGCTTGGCCGCGGCAACTTACCCACGTGTCAACTCCGTCAGATCCCAGTCAACGGACTGAACCGTGGGGGAATTGATCCGCGCCAACGCGTCATCAATGCCAAACGTTTCAATGTATCCCCGTAGCGCATCTCGGAGGTCCGCAATAGCTTCATCCTGCGTTTCGCCCTCGCCGTACGCGGGAATATCGGGCAATCGCGCGGTATGCCCACCGTGTTCCGGGTCCGGAATGATTTCAATGGTCATCATGGTCGGGTCCTATTAACAAGGCACAGTGTATCACGCATGTTGTGAAACGCTCTACGCACGAAGCATTCGATCCGATCGTGCAGGAATACGGACGACGTCCGACCGAGGTAACCATTGCGAATGGCGCATTGCGTGATGGATTGCGACCCCATAAGATTCGGGAACTTCGTTGAGTATCGGCATGCAAATCGTCGAATTCTAGAACGCCTCAGTGTATTGGCGACGTAAGTCCTTGGCCCCCTTAGCTCAATTGGCAGAGCATCTGACTCTTAATCAGAGGGTTGTTGGTTCAAGTCCAACAGGGGGCACTCTGAAAGCTGCGAACCGTCAAGGGTTTGCGGCTTTTTTGATGCGCTGCCAGATGAGCTAATGGGGCTAGTGCGAACGAAAGTGCGAACTGATTCTTGAGAATCGTGTTTTCGCCATAGATTCTCAGCGATTTCGTCGGCGTTTAGTCCCACGTAGTACCGGTTCGTAGTGGCGATGTCGGCATGGCGCATCATCGATTTCAGCACCATTATCGGCATGTCTGTTTTCGCGAGACGAGTTGCAAACGACCGGCGGAGGTCGTGGGCGGTCGCGTACTGCTTGGCCGCCTTGTCGATCACCACATTAGCCGCCCTGCCGATCTTGGAGACGATCCGACCGATACGGTTGGCCGCCATCGGCTTCCCGGTTGATAACGTGACGATCGGAAACACCGGGCCATGACGCTTCGATTCTGGCGTCTCTAGTAGGAACATTGCAAACTCTGGTGTCACCGCGACCACTTCATCGCGGCGCCCTTTCTGGGATTCTGCGTAGATCCGGAGCCGCGGGCGTTTGCCGGATAGGTCGACACAGAACGGCGCGTCCTCGTCCCACGAGACGATTGTGGACTCTTCCAGGCGAAGCCCAGAAA